>JANOGO010000032.1:0-8261 GCA_031406045.1 Pseudomonadota bacterium | reverse complement strand
CGACATACCCTCGGCGGCCAGCAGCACGATGCGAGCGCGCATCTGAACGCGCGCTTCGACACGCTTGCGCTTGGAAAGAATCCGCAGACGTCGATCATCGTCGGCACTCAACTGGACTGGCTTGGCAACTCGCATGGCACTGACCTCCTAATATGCTTGGAGGTCAGAACTTCATATAAGTTCCGTTATTTATGACGCAATACACTAGTTGTACCCCAACCCCATCACATCTCTAACATCGCGCATCGTATCTTGCGCCATGCGCCGCGCTTTTTCGCAGCCGTCGGCGATGATGTTTTTCACCAAGGTCGGATCCTCCAAATAGATCTTCGCACGTTCGCGCATTGGCGCGAGTTCGTCGAGCACGCCTTCGATGACCGGTTGTTTGCAGTCCAAACAACCGATGCCGGCCGAGGTGCAGCCGTTTCGTGCCCACTCTTTGGTCGATTCGCTGGAATAAATTTCGTGCAATTGCCACACCGGGCATTTATCGGGATTGCCGGGATCGGTACGCCGCACCCGCGCCGGATCGGTCGGCATGGTGCGAATTTTTTTTGCGATGCTGTCGGCGTCTTCTCGCAGCGTGATGGTGTTGTTGTAGGACTTCGACATTTTCTGTCCGTCCAGGCCGGGCATGCGCGAGGCAGCCGTTAGCAACGCCTCCGGTTCGGCCAAAATCATTTTGCCGCCGCCTTCGAGATAACCGAACAAGCGCTCGCGATCAATCATCGCGAGATTTTGCGTTTCTTGCAGCAACGCCTTCGCGCCCTCAAGCGCCGTTTCGTCGCCTTGCTCCTGAAATTTATTGCGAAACTCGTGGTACAAACGCGCGCGTTTGCTGCCTAATTTTTTTACGGCGTCCAACGCCTTTTGCTCGAAGCCCGGCTCGCGGCCATACAAATGATTAAAGCGCCGCGCCACTTCGCGCGTGAGTTCGACGTGTGGCACTTGATCTTCGCCGACCGGCACTTGGTTGGCGCGATAAATCAAAATGTCCGCGCTTTGCAGCAGCGGATAACCCAAGAAACCATACATGCTCAAATCTTTTTCGCTGAGCTTTTCTTGCTGATCTTTATACGTCGGGACGCGTTCGAGCCAGCCGAGCGGCGTCATCATCGACAGCAACAAATGCAGTTCGGCGTGCTCGGGCACTTTCGATTGGATAAAGAGCGTCGCTTGCGCGGGATCGACACCGGCGGCAAGCCAATCGATGACCATATCCCAGACATTGTCCTGAATGATCTCCGGCGAATCGTAATGCGTCGTCAACGCGTGCCAATCGGCGACGAAAAACAAACACTCGTATTCGTGTTGCAACTTGACCCAATTTTTTAGCACACCATGGTAATGGCCAAGATGCAACGCGCCGGTGGGGCGCATGCCGGAAAGAACGCGATCAGCGTACATAGCTATAGTCCAAAAAATAACGCGACGATACTAACAATCAATGTGACGAAGGGCATCATCAAAGCGCTCAATAATTTTGTCATCACTAACAATAGTATGACGAAAAATGCGTAAGGTTCGATGCTCGCCAATGCTTGGCCGTATTGTTGCGGCAACAGCGCAACGGCGATACGCCCGCCGTCGAGCGGCGGGATCGGCAGCAGATTAAAAACCGCCAATCCGGCGCTGATGAAAATTCCCGCTTGCGCCATCGCAGCGAGGGGAACGGCGTAGCTGTTCGCGCCCATCATCGTGGCAATTTTAAAAATCAGTCCCCAGAAAAACGCCAGCGCGATGTTGGCGAGCGGCCCGGCCGCAAATACTTTAATGAAATCGTTACGCGTTTTAAACGCACGAAAATCAAGCGGCAGCGGCTTGGCCCAGCCGAATAAAATACCGCCGGCGAAAATCGATACCAGCGGCAACAGGATCGTGCCGATCGGGTCGATATGCGGCATCGGATTGAGCGTCATGCGTCCTGCCGCGTAGGCCGAATTATCACCGCACTTACGCGCCATATAGGCGCGCGCGGCCTCGGGCATGGTGATTGCAAACATTACGGGCAGGATGGAAATCGCCACCTGTTGAATTATCGCATTGAAGTTCATAGCTTCGTTATTGCCTCAAATAAGACCCATACCATCAATCGCGCCCTTGCCTTTTCGCACCAGCACCGGCGCAGCGTCGGAAAGATCGATCACCGTCGTCGGCTCGGACGATAACTCGCCGCCATCGATCACCAGTTCAACTTGGTGTTCAAGCCGCTCGCGAATGTCATGGCCATCGGTCAGCGGAATGCGATCGCCCGCCAATATCAATGTCGTACTCAGTAACGGCTCGTCGAGTTGTTCCAGTAAGGATTGCACCACGCGATGCGCCGGTACGCGTAGACCAATAGTGCTGCGCTTCGGATGCGCCAAACGCCGCGGCACTTCGCGCGAGGCACGCAGAATAAAGGTGTAACTCCCCGGCGTGTGGGCGCGCAAAAAGCGATATTGTACGTTATCCACACGCGCGAATTTTGCGATCTCCGACAGATCGCGGCACACCAACGTCAGATGATGTTGCTCGTCGATGCCGCGAATACGGCGCATCCGCTCCACCGCATTTTTATCGCCGAGATGACAGCCGAGCGCGTAACAGGAATCGGTCGGATAGACGATTATGCCGCCGGCGTGAATCAACTGCACCGCTTGTTGAATTAAGCGCGGCTGCGGATTATCCGGGTGAATGGAGAAGAATTGCGCCATTTAATCTAGGCGCACTTGCCCCTCACCCTGGCCCTCTCCCCAGAGGGGCGAGGGGAACAATCTCCCTCTCCCTGCGGGAGAGGGTTGGGGTGAGGGGCTGCTTATCGAAGAAAAAATGCGAATCAATTCAGTAAAGACTCGCGAACTTCGAGCCGGAGGGTAGACAAATTTATTGCAGCGAAGGAATCAACGACCAAACGGGTTTTAGTTGCGGCGGCAGGGTGGGAATCCTACCAAGCTGCACGCGACCATCTTCGTCGCCGTGAAAATCCGAGCCGCGCGAGGCGAGCAATTCATATTCCAACGCCAAGCGCGAAAAACGCTCGATGTGCTCGGCGGTATGATTACTCGTCACCACTTCCACGCCGAGCCCACCGAGCGTTTTGAATTCAGCGAGCAAACGCTTCATCGCGTTCGGCCCGATGTCGTAACGCCCCGGATGCGCGATGATGGGAATGCCGCCAGCGCCGACGATCCAACGCAGCGCATCGGTCAAGCTCGCCCATTCGTGCGGCACATAGCCCGGTTTGCCCGGCACCAAATATTTTTTGAACACGGACTTTATATCTTTCACATGCCCCGCTTCAACGAGATGTCGCGCAAAATGCGTGCGGCCGATCATGTCCGGATTTTTTGCGTAACTCAACGCGCCGTGCAACACGCCGCCGATGCCGGCACGCGCGAGCGACTCGGCCATTTTTTCGGCGCGCTGCATGCGCCCGGAACGAATCAATTCCAATCCGGCGCGTAACACGGCGTTGCTCGGGTCGATATTTACACCGACGATGTGCAGCGTTTTGCTGGTCCACGTCACGGAAATTTCAACGCCGTCGATAAATCGAATGCCGTGCTCGCTCGCGGCTTCGCGCGCTTGCGCCAAGCCGCCGAGGTTATCGTGGTCGGTCAGCGCCAACACGTCGACGCCGTTGGTCGCCGCGAAGCGCACGACATCGCGCGGCGGATGCAAACCGTCGGAGATTTCGGAGTGACAGTGGAAATCGATATTGCGCATGGAAAATTACAAATTGCGGAGGTCAATCATAACACCGCGCCGGGTGCATTTTTGCACCACCGTTTGACGGGGCATGAATGCACCCACCATTTTTTACGAAGATAGAAGGCGGCCGGCGGTCGCGCTCGGTTGTCGAGGCATAGCGGCGTGGGTCGCCATCGCCATGTTCGGCGAGTTTGCCCGTAATCGAAACGCACTCACGGCGGCGATCAATTCCTCCGCTTGGCGCTGCATCGATCGCACTGCTTCATCCGCATCAACCAGCAGCGCTTGTTGTTGACTGGTGCGATCGATTTTGTCGACGGTGGCGCGCACTTGCTCGATATCGCGACGCTGCTGCGCGGATGCCGACGCGATCTCCGTCATGATGTCGTCGACGGCACGTGCCGCGCCGACAATTTCCGTCATCGTCGCGCCGGCCTTGGCGACGATATCACCACCGCGACTGAGTTGATCGACCGATTCGTTAATCAATGCCGCGATTTCTTTCGCCGCAACCGCGCTGCGTTGCGCGAGATTACGCACTTCCGCCGCGACGACGCCGAAGCCGCGCCCTTGCTCGCCGGCGCGCGCCGCTTCGACCGCCGCGTTCAGCGCCAGAATGTTGGTCTGGAACGTGATGCCGTCGATGATCGACACGATGTCGACAATTTTGCGCGAACTGCCGCTGATGTTCGACATAGTGTTCACCGCCGCACCGACTTCAGTGCCGCCTTTGATCGCCACGTCGCGCGCCTTGGCTGCGAGTTCGCGCGCGCGGCCGGCGTTATCGGCGTTACGCGTTACCGTCGTCGCCAGATCGTTCATCGTGTATGCGGTTTTTTGCAGCGCGTCCGCTTGCGCCTCGACGTGGCGCGACAATTCGTCACCGGACGCGGAAATTTGTTCAGCGCTGCTGCCGATCGAATGCGAAATGCCGCGAATCTTCCCGATCAACTTGCCGAGGCTGGCATTCATCTCGCTGAGCGCATGCATCACGTTGCCGATTTCATCATTGCTTTTTACTTCGACATCGGTCGTTAGATCACCGGCGGCGACTTTGTTCGCCACTTTCGCCATGCCTTGAAGCGGACGAATCACCAGCGCCATCAACAGCCAATAAATCGCGCCACTGACCACAAACACCAGCACCA
This sequence comes from Pseudomonadota bacterium, assembly GCA_031406045.1. Classification (GTDB taxonomy): domain Bacteria; phylum Pseudomonadota; class Gammaproteobacteria; order Burkholderiales; family JALYOK01; genus JALYOK01. The sequence continues at coordinate 3,420 of JANOGO010000032.1, read as the reverse complement.
ACATCGCGACATAAGTCGAATACATAATCGATCGTTCACGTTGCTGAACCTGAGAGTATTCGGCACGCTTGGCTTGCAACGCCGCGCGCAATTCGCTGACCTTGGCATCGTGCGCGGTTTGAGAAACGCCATCGGTGCGACCGGCGCCGACATCGGCGATGCGTGCATCTTGCAGTGTCTCGAGTTGCTGATGCAGTTCGTCGATCGATAGCGCGTAGCCATTCATGCGATCGAGATAACCGCCCAACTGAATCAGCCCCAAACCACGCGTGCCGGCCAGCAACACCATCGCGACGACCAGCAGCAGCGCGAGTTTGGCGCGAACACTAAAATTTCTTAAAATCATCCTGAACCTTTGTGTCTGAAAAACATTGTCGCGGACAACGTCATAACTTTACAACACAAATGAATATATCGTCATAAGAATATGATAAATAGTATTTTATTATATTCGTACAAAGCCATCATGCCAGCACCCGCTCCCCGCTTGCCGTTCCAAGGCATATGGCCTGGAAGGCGCGCAGATACTGGCTTCCAGAGCATCGCCTAAAATACGCCATCGCAAAGTTTGTCCCTGCGCCGCGCCAACGGGTATCATTTCATTCTTTGAACGATTTCGAGGAAACAGCAATGGGTGCGCGGGAAAATTTCATCGGCGGTGCGTGGGTCGGCAGCAGCATGGCGAAACCGAATATCAATCCGTCTAACGTGAATGACGTGATCGCCGATTACGTTCGCGCCGACGAGAAGCAGGCGAACGACGCGATTGATGCGGCAGCGAATGCAGCCGGAGCGTGGGCCGACACGACACCGCAAGTGCGCTTCGACGCGCTCGACAAAATCGGCACGGAAATTTTGGCGCGCAAACAAGAGCTAGGCGAATTGCTGTCGCGCGAAGAAGGCAAAACTTTGCCGGAAGGCATCGGCGAAGCGACTCGCGCCGGCCACATTTTCAAATTTTTTGCCGGCGAAGCATTGCGCATTGAAGGCGAAAAAATGGCGTCGGTGCGCCCCGGCCTTGACTGCGAAATCACCCGCGAGCCGGTCGGCGTGGTCGGCATTATCGCGCCGTGGAATTTCCCGATTGCAATTCCCGCTTGGAAAGTCGCGCCGGCGTTGGCGTTCGGCAATTGCGTCGTGTTGAAGCCCGCCGATTTAGTGCCCGGTTGCTCGTGGGCGTTGGCGGAAATCATCAGCCGCGCCGGTTTGCCGGCCGGCGTGTTTAATTTACTAATGGGTTCCGGCAGCGTGGTCGGCAAGGTGATCCTGAACAATCCGAAAGTGAATGCGATCAGCTTCACCGGCTCGGTTGCGACCGGCGGAAAAGTGCTGGAAGCCGCGGCGAAACGCAAAGCGAAAGTACAATTGGAAATGGGCGGCAAAAATCCGCTGGTGATTATGGACGATGCCGATCTCGCGACGGCGGTGAACTGCGCCGTGCAAGGTGCGTTTTTCTCGACCGGGCAACGCTGTACGGCATCCAGCCGCATCATCGTGCAACAAGGCATCCACGATAAATTCGTCGCCGCAGTCATCGAAAAATTGAAAACCTTGAAGATCGACGACGCATTGAAACAAGACACGGACATCGGCCCGGTGGTCGATCAAGCACAACTCGATCAGGACATGAGCTACATCGACATCGCGAAAAAAGAAGGCGCGAAACTCGCCTTTGGCGGCGAGTTATTGCAGCGCGAGCACAAAGGCTTTTACATGCAACCGGCGTTGTTCACCGAGACAACGAACCAAATGCGCATCAGCCGCGAAGAAGTATTCGGCCCGATCGCTAACGTCGTGCGCGTGAAAGATTTCGATGAAGCGCTCGCCGTCGCGAACGATACCGAGTTCGGTTTATCGTCCGGCATCTGCACCACATCGCTCAAATTCGCCACGCATTTCAAACGCAAAGCGCAGGCGGGCATGGTGATGGTGAACGCGCCGACGGCCGGCGTCGATTACCACGTTCCGTTCGGTGGACGCAAAGGCTCGAGCTACGGGCCGCGTGAACAAGGGCGCTATGCGGCGGAGTTTTATACGACGGTGAAGACGGCGTATACGGGCGTTTAGTTTTTTTGAAAAATCCAAACAACGATTATTAACTGTCATTCCCGCGTAGGCGGGAATCCATACTGAGTCGGCTACGACCAAGGCCAAATGGATTCCCGCCTACGCGGGAATGACACAAATAAAGCACAGTAGGAATTAACCATGGCAACCAGCCTCTCCTCCATCCGCGTTCGCTTCGAACACCCTAACCTCGCCACGGCAGAAGCCTGGGCTAAAGCCCCCATCGAGCCGAACGCGAAAGAGCGCGGCGAACTCAAAGCGCGCATCAAGGCCTTACTCAAAGCGCAAGACGCCGTCCTCGTCGCGCACTACTACGTGCATGGCGACTTGCAAGACCTAGCCGAAGAAACCGGCGGCGTGGTGTCCGATTCGCTGGAAATGGCGCGCTTCGGTTTCCATCATCCGGCCAAAACCGTCATCGTCTGCGGCGTGCGCTTCATGGGTGAAACCGCGAAGATTTTGAATCCGGAAAAGCGCGTGCTGATGCCCGATCTCGAAGCGGAATGCTCTCTCGATCTCGGTTGCCCGCCGGATCAATTCGCCACGTTTTGCGATGCGAATCCCGATCGCACTGTCGTCGTGTACGCCAACACCAGCGCAGCGGTGAAAGCACGCGCCGATTGGATGGTGACCTCGAGCATCGCGGAAAAAATCGTCAAGCACTTGCACGACCAAGGCAAAAGAATCCTGTTCGCGCCGGACAAACACCTCGGCGAATACATCCAAAAACAAACCGGCGCCGACATGTTGTTGTGGCAAGGATCGTGCGTCGTTCACAACGAATTCAAAGCCAAACAACTCGCGGAAATGAAAGCGCAACATCCGAACGCGAAAGTATTGGTGCATCCGGAATCGCCGGACAACGTCATTCGCCTCGCCGATTCCGTCGGCTCGACCACGGGCATCATCCAAGCCGCGCAGCGTTCCAGCGCGAAGGAATTCATCGTCGCGACGGATAACGGCATCCTGCACAAAATGAAAAAACTCATGCCGGAGAAAAATTTTATAGAAGCGCCCACCGCCGGCCACGCGGCCACCTGCCAAAGCTGCGGCCACTGCCCGTGGATGGCAATGAACGGCCTAAAAAATCTCGCAGCCGTGTTAGAAACCGGCAAAAATGAAATCCACATTGATGCGGAGATCAGCCGCAAAGCGAAGCTGTGCATTACGCGGATGTTGGATTTTGCGAAGGCGGAGAAGGCGCGGACGGAAGGGAATGCTTAGCATTCATAGGCGCTAACCCAATTAGATCCCAGTCATTGCGAGCTGCCTGTATTGGCGCGGCCGATACTGCTCATGGACCATGAACAGCGTAAACGTTGGCGTTGTAGGGTGGATCAAGCAAAGCGGATC
>JANOGO010000400.1:0-19562 GCA_031406045.1 Pseudomonadota bacterium | reverse complement strand
GTTTCTCAAGTATGAATTGAAGGCCGTGCCCAATGTCGCCGAAGTCGCCAGCATCGGCGGCGTCGTGCGCCAGTATCAGATCGTGCTCGATCCCGACAAGCTTCGCGCCTACAACATCATGCACAGCAAAGTGATCCAGGCCGTGCAAAACGCCAACCAAGAGAGCGGCGGCTCGGTGCTGGAACTGGGTGAAGCCGAATACATGGTGCGCGTCAGCGGCTATCTCAAAACGCTGGATGACTTCCGTAAAATTCCACTCCTGACCACTGAGGCCGGCGTGCCGGTACGCTTAGGTGACGTGGCTCGTATCCAGATGGGCCCTGAGATTCGTCGCGGCATCGCCGATCTCAACGGCGAGGGCGAAGTCGCGGGTGGGGTCATTGTTATGCGTTCCGGTAAGAATGCGCTGGAGACGATAGCCGCAGTTAAAGCCAAGCTGAAAACGCTCAAGCAAAACCTGCCTCCCGGCGTCGAGATCGTGACCACCTATGACCGTTCCGAGTTGATCGAGCGAGCAGTCGACAATCTCAAGGACAAGCTGATCGAGGAATTCATCGTCGTCGCATTAGTATGCCTGGTGTTCCTGTTTCATCTGCGTTCAGCGTTCGTCGCGATCGTTTCCCTGCCGCTCGGCGTGTTGATGGCGTTCATCGTGATGCGCTATCAAGGTGTCAACGCCAACATCATGTCACTCGGCGGTATCGCGATCGCGATCGGCGCCATGGTCGACGCGGCGGTGGTCATGATCGAGAATGCGCACAAGCACATCGAAGCGTGGCAACACGCGCATCCCGGCAAAAAGCTTGACGGCACCGAACAATGGCAAGTCATCGCCGAAGCGGCGGCTGAAGTCGGGCCGGCGCTGTTTTTTAGCCTGTTGATTATCACCTTGTCGTTTATCCCGGTGTTTACCTTGGAAGCACAAGAGGGTCGTTTGTTCTCACCGCTTGCCTACACGAAAACCTATGCGATGGCCGCTGCCGCCGGTCTGTCGGTGACGCTGATACCCGTTCTGATGGGATACCTGATTCGCGGCAGAATTCCCGATGAAACGAAGAACCCGCTTAACCGCGCGCTCATCGGGCTGTATCGGCCGCTGTTGAATGGCGTACTGTGCTTTCCCCGTGCCACGCTGGTCCTCGCGCTGCTACTGGTCGCAACGACGATTATTCCGATCACAAGAATCGGCGGCGAGTTCATGCCGCCGCTGGACGAAGGCGATCTGTTGTACATGCCTTCGGCACTGCCGGGCCTGTCGGCGGGCAAGGCCGTCGAGGTACTGCAGCAAACCGACAAACTGATCATGCAGGTGCCCGAAGTGAAGCAGGTGTTCGGCAAGATCGGACGCGCCGAAACCGCGACCGATCCGGCGCCGCTCGAAATGGTGGAGACGACGGTACAATTCAAACCGCGTGCGCAGTGGCGGCCCGGCATGACGCCGGAAAAGCTAGTCGAGGAACTCGACCGTACCGTGAAACTCCCCGGGCTCGCGAACATCTGGGTTCCGCCTATACGCAATCGCATCGATATGCTCGCCACCGGCATCAAAAGTCCGGTCGGCATCAAGGTCGCCGGAGCGGATCTAGCTGAAATCGACCGGATCACCGCAGACATCGAGCGCGTCGTCAAAAGTGTGCCAGGCGTAAGTTCCGCGTTGGCTGAACGCTTGACCGGCGGTCGCTACATCGATCTTAAAATCGATCGCGATACGGCGTCGCGTTATGGGTTGAACATCAGTGACGTGCAGAGTATCGTCGCGGCCGCGATCGGTGGCGAGAATATCGGTGAGACCGTTGAAGGTTTGCAACGCTTTCCGATCAATGTGCGCTACCCGCGCGAGGTGCGCGATTCGGTCGAGAAGCTGCGCCAATTGCCGGTGCTCACCGAGCGCGGCGCGCAGATTCCGTTGTCTGCCGTTGCGGCGATCAGTATCACCGACGGCCCACCGATGCTGAAAAGTGAAAATGCGCGCCTGTCCGGTTGGGTCTACGTGGATATCCGTGGCCGCGACCTGCGCTCGGCGGTCAACGATATGCAGCAAGCTGTGGCGCGCGATGTCAACGTCCCGCCCGGCTACTCCATCGCCTGGTCGGGACAATTCGAGTTTTTGGAACGCGCAACCGCTAAGCTAAAAGTCGTCGTGCCATTTACCTTGCTGATCATCTTCGTCCTGTTGTATCTCACCTTCCGGCGCTTCGACGAAGCTTGGTTGATTATGGCGTCGTTGCCGTTTGCGCTGGTCGGCGGATTTTGGCTGATATATCTGTTAGGACATGCGATGTCGGTTGCGAGCGTGATAGGCTTCATCGCGCTCGGCGGCGTGGCCGCCGAGTTCGGCGTCATCATGCTGCTGTACCTCAAGCAAGCGCTAGAAAAGCGCGAGCGACTGGGAGAGGCGATTACACCCGCGGTTTTGGAGGATGCGATCCGCGAAGGCGCGGTGCTGCGGGTTCGACCGAAAGCGATGACAGTCGCGGTCATTCTAGCGGGATTGTTGCCGATCATGTTCGGCGGTGGGACAGGATCGGAAGTCATGCAACGCATTGCCGCGCCGATGGTCGGCGGTATGATTACCGCGCCGCTGCTGTCGATGTTTGTAATTCCGGCAGCGTATCAGCTCCTACGCCGACGTTCTGTCGCGCGCCGCGATGCCTAACATCCGCCGCAATTGCAAGTCATGGCGCTGGGGCTGGACTGCGTGATAAGCAACGTATTGCGGTTTAACCGCCTCAGCTTGTGAACGTGTCGAGCAACAGGACTTCAAACCATGTCGTGCGATCGCGGCACGAAAATGCAGCGTCCGCTAACCACCGTTGTGATCGGTGGAATTATTTCGTCGACGCTGCTGACGCTGTTGGTGCCACCAGGTCTTTACCGGATGACTTATCATCGCACCGATGATAATCTCCACGATACTAAAGATGGAAACTCAAAAGTGATAGAGCTGACAGGCGCGTGTTGCTTGGTTCTTGGCATAGGCATGGCTGCGAGCCAGTATCCGCGCGGCTCCTGGCGTGATCAATTTTAAATGCGTGACTTAATCATCGGCGCCGGGCCGGCAGGGCTATTGTTTGCATTGCTGCACAAGCGCCGCTTCCCCGATCACGTTGTCGATGTGATAGAGCAAAACGAAGCGGGTAACGCGTTCGGTTTCGGTGTGGTGTTTTCGCAAGGCGCGCTGGCGTTTCTCGAGCGCGATGCGCCTGACCTTTACGAAAAATTAATTCCGCGCATGCAGTCGTGGCCGATGCAGCGCGTTGTTCATCAAGATGTGCGAGTCGATATCGATGGCAACGGTTTTTCATCAATCGGGCGTTTGCAACTCAATGAGTTGCTGCAGACGTTATGCCATGAAGCGGGCGTAACGATGCGGTACGGCCAACGCATCGAGCGTGGTGAAGATTTCGCCGACGCAAATTTAGTTGTCGGCGCCGACGGCGTGAATTCCGTCTTGCGACAGCAACACGAGCACGAATTCAAACCGCGCATCGAATGGCTGACCAACAAATTCGCCTGGTACGGCACGCGCAAAACTTTCGATTGCCTAACGCTGACTTTCCGTACGAATGAACATGGCTTTTGGGTCGCGCATCATTATCGCTATGCCCCGGACATGAGTACGTTTTTAGTTGAGTGTGACGCGGCGACATTTCATCGCGCGGGCTTGGCAGCGTTGTCCGACGAACAATCGCGCGTTTATTGCGAACGCGTTTTCGCTGCGGATTTGGATGGCGAGCCGTTGCTATCGAATAAATCCATCTGGAGAAACTTTCCGCTGCTGATGAACGAGCGATGGCGCGCAGGTAACGTGACGTTGATCGGCGACGCATTGCACACCGCGCATTTTTCTATCGGCTCCGGCACGCGCCTCGCATTCGAAGATGCGATCGCGCTCGATCGTGCGTTTGCCGACGCGGGCGATGATGTTTGCGCGGCGCTTGTCGCGTACGAAGCAGCGCGCCGGCCGATCGTGGAGAAAATTATTGCAGCGGCGAATTCAAGTTCGTTTTGGTATGAGCGCATGGCGGACAAAATGCATTTCACGCCAACCCAACTCGCTTACGACTATGCGATCCGAAGCGGCCGCATTAGTGACGAGCGGCTGGCGCAAACGGCGCCGAAATTTATGACTTGCGTTGTCGACGCGAGAAATAACGGCGAGTTTCCGGCGAACTCGCATCATGTTTTCGATCCGTTTGATCGCACTTGTGGCGCAGGCGCGGAAATCAATTTCACGTTGCCGGAGCATTACAACTGCTCACGAATTTTGTTCGACAACCTCGCGAAAAATCGTGTGGAGAAAACTGCAATCTTATGCGGCGAGCGTAGCGTTTCCTATGGCGAACTATGCAAACTGGCCTCGCGCGCCGGAAACGGCTTATCTGCGATGGGCTTGGCGCGCGGCAGCCGCGTTTTGCTGTTGATGCACGATACGCCGGAATACGCCGCGGCGATTTTCGGCGCGATGCGCGCGGGCTTCGTGCCGGTGTTGATCAACACTTTGTCGCCTGCGGAATTGGTCGGTTTTTATTTGCAGGATTGCGGCGCGGAAGTGGCGATTATCAGCGGCGAATTAGCATCGCTGTTGGGCCATGAATCGATGCGTGCGTCGAGATTACGCCACGCCATTTTTGTCGGTGAACCGAAAGATGCGCCGAATCTCGGCCTCGCCGCCGCGCACGATTGGGATGCTTGGCTCGCGCCTCATTCCGATCAATTGACGGAAGCCGATACCCAGCGCGACGAGATGGCATTTTGGATGTATAGCTCCGGCTCGACCGGGCGGCCGAAAGGCGTGGTGCATTTGCATCATGACGCGCCGTATACCCATCGCGCTTACGGCGAAGGCGTGTTAGGAATTCGCGAGGACGATATTGTTTTCTCCCCGCCGAAAATTTTCTTCGCTTATGGTTTTGGCAATTCGCTAACGTTTCCGTTTTCTGTCGGCGCGACGACTGTGCTGTTGCCGGGCCGCCCGGATGCGCAAGCGGTGTTCGATACCATTGAGCGCCATCGGCCAACGATGCTGTTCGGCTTGCCGACGTTGTATAACGCATTGGTTGCGCATCCTGGTTCCGACGCGCGCGACTTATCCAGTTTGCGCTTGTGCCTTTCCGCCGCCGAGACGCTTTCCAGCGAACTTTATCGCGAATGGAAGCAGCGCTACGGCCACACGATTGTCGAAGGGCTCGGCTCAACGGAAGTGCTGCACATTTACTTATCGAATTGGCCCGAGAAACAAACCATCGGCGCGAGCGGCATGCGCGTGCCCGGCTACGAAATCAAACTCACCGATCCCGATGGAAAAATTCTGGGCCCCGGCGAATCCGGCGTGCTGTGGGTGCGCGGTGATTCGCAAGCGCCGCTGTATTGGAATCGTCCCGACAAAACGGCCGAGACCATGCGCGATGGTTGGATTTACACCGGCGATCGATTCCGTTTGAATGACGAAGGATTTTATTTTTTCGAAGGCCGCGTCGATGATTTAATCAAAGTCAGCGGCCAGTGGGTTTATCCGCTTGAAGTCGAACGCTGCCTGGCCGAGCATCCGTCCGTGCAGGAATGCGCCGTGATGGGCATTGAAGAAGAGAATCGATTGATGACGCTCGCGGCGTTTGTTGTGCTACGCGAAGGCATTGAGCGGGGCGATGCGACAACGCGCATGTTGCAAGATTTTGTTAAGTCGCAATTGACCCCGTACAAATATCCACGCCGCTTTTTTTACCTCGATGCATTGCAGAAAACAGGTACCGATAAGATTGATCGACAGAGTTTGAAACGATCGGCCGCATTGGCAAAGTAATTGAAATAAAATGCGGCATGGCTGAGAGCCAATAAATAAGCGGCGTTTCAGGCATGCCATGCCGTGAGCCAGTATTCATGCGCCTCGTGGCACAGCCGACGAAGTAGGGTGCGCGGTGCCAAAACCTGCAATTTCGGAAAATTCAATCTCGTACGTGCGCACCTTACGTCAGCTTTAAAATATTTGACGAGGGACATTTTCCCACGTATCGTTCGGTTTCGCGATAACAAAACACTGTATTCGCGGCAGCGGCGCCTACGTTTAGCTCCACTTTTTGGTTTCGCCACAATAATAACTACCCTTCTCTCGTTTTCGTTCTCAAAGGGGAGACTTTGAACAATTAGGCTGGAACGTTTCTTTTTTGCTTAATTTTCGGAGGTTTCTAATGAATCAAAAAATCCTATCGGCAGTCCTTAGCCTATCCGCTAGTGCGTTAATCGCTTTTATTTCTCCCACATCATTCGCCGCATCGTCGACCGGTTGCGAAGGCGGCGGGTTTTCCGTGGTCTTGCCTGGCAGCACCATTGTTGGCAGTCAGCAAATCACGGTACCGGCCGCCGCGCTCGGTGCGAGCTTTCTGCTGCGCGGCCGTTATATCGAGATCACCGTTGACGCCGCCACATTCGGCATCCAGAACTATACGCTGACAGGTTTTCCAAACGCGCTCGACATCACGGGGGGTGTGCGCACCGTTGTATTCGCAAGCAAAACACCCGACCATCGCGGCCTGGCATTAACGCAAGACATGGCGCTGGAACTGAAGGACTCGGATATCGTCATTCGGCGCAGCGGTGTGGGGGTAGCCATGAAGGTACAAGCCAAAGACTGCGCTAACGGCGGCCTGTTCCAAATGGAACCACAGCGCGCCGATGGCACCACCACCGATTTCACTCACCAGTTGGCAAACGGCGTGTTCTACTTCGACAACCAAAATTTTCGCGATCGCGAAGGCGATGTCGTGCCGTATAAAGACATAACGACCGTGGTGCCGAATCGCATCAATTTCGGCAACGACATTTCGCCGAAATTCGTCGGCCGCGATAGCCCGCAAGTCGCGACGCGCATCAATCACCCAACCTGCAGAAATGTATTCGCGAATCGCGCCACCATCGGTGGAACCGACACAGTGCAACATTGCGGTGGCCTGTCGCTTTGGCGCGTGTCGAGTGGTGGAAGGATGGGCCAGGTGATGGGCGAGGACGCGACGGAAGTTTCGCCGCCGGCTACGGTTTGCACGCAGAACTGCCAAGCGCAAAACCGCGTACGCGGCCGCGCGGTCAATCTGGGTTTCCCGTTTCCTGTTGTGCCAACTAGCCGTCTGCAGCCGCGTTTGCCCTGATAGCGCGTCGTAACGGACTGTGCCGGGCGGCACGTCGTCGCCCGGTTACCTTTGAGAATTGTCTAGTTCGATTTCCTATTTTGTAAACTTCGCAGCAATTTCCGCATAACCGCTGTTATCAAGCTGAAACTGATCCCGCGTCCGGCAATAATGATTAGCGTAGAGGCGCCCGACAGGACGATAAACGTTGTCGATGCGGCGCATGTTGCTCGGATCGAGGATGCCGTCGCGCACGTGCATCCATGCGATTTGGCCGATCATTAAACGGCGGGTCTTGAAATCCAATTGCGTATGTAAATCGCATTCGAACGACACCGGCGATTCGGTGATTCGCGGTGGCGCGACGCGTTGCGAGGGCGTGGTGGTGAAGCCAACCAAATCGATTTCGCTTAATTCCGTCGGCGCGATGACGGCGGAGCCGTGCATTTTTTCTGCTATGTCTTCGTCGACCAGGTTCACCACGAAATGAAATCGTTTTCCAAACACGCATGTTGATTTTCTCCGCGAGCGTCTGTATGCGGTGGCCGTGAGTCTAGCTGAAATAATGATTTGTTCGCCGAAAAACGGGTTCTGCTATTCAAAATCGTCCGGCAATTTAATTGACTGACATCGTTTGAATGAATGACTGCGGCCCTATAATACGGCGATGCATTTTAATCCGGAGCGGCGCTTTGTCCTCAGCGAGTCGGTCGTCGCGCCAAAAAAATTGTCGAAAATTTTTACAGTGATTACCCGTTGGAATTATAACAATTTGATTATTCGGCCATTATTTTTTGGCCTAAATATTGCTTGTAGATGGCGGTCGGTCGATTTAAACAATTAATCCACTTGGGGAATAACTATGAAGAAAATACTTGCGGCAGCATTTTTAGCGAGCCTTTTCCACACCACGGCTTTTGCCGGGAGCATTACACTAGATGTGTTCGCGCTGGCGAATAGTTCCTCTGGCGGGACAGGCGCGGCGGCGGGCACAGTCAATGCCGGCGACCTCATCACGATATCTGCAAATACAAACGACCTATGGAGCGCGGGTTCGTTGCCACGTTGGTCTAACGCCGATGGGCTGCAAGCCGTACTTTTCGCGACCGGCAGTGACGATTCTGGCCAGGCGGCAGGTGTCCAAATCGGCGGTGATTTTGGCCTCCACACTCAGAGCGGCTTGTCTCTTCCGTTTGGTACTCTAGTCGGTGAAATCGCCGGTAATTTCTTTGAGATCGGCACGTTTTTTAGTGCCGCAGCGATCGCGAGCGGCACGCTCAATCTGTTTTATTGGGATTCGAATGCAGGCGACAACTCGGGCAGCATCAGTGTCACCGTGCGCACGCCTGACGGCAATCCCGTTCCGGTGCCGGGTATCCTCGCACTGTTCGGCTTAGGGTTGACCATGTTAGGACTGAGCCGGCGCAACAAGCGCGCCTAACTCGCACGCAGAAATCCTTTCGCGAATTGCTGCGAGATAAAGGCCGGACTTTCGAGCGCCGGCCTTTTGTTTTCCTGCGGCACACGTATTTTGGCGCTACGCGCAGCTGTGGCTATTTTTTCTTTAGACGAATCGGCATCATCGCGTCTGGGTCGCTACTACTAAGCGAACCGTCGTCATTTGCTGCAAGCTGCAAAACGTCGCCATCTAAATTAATATTGACACCTTTTTGGCTTTGCTTGTAAGTGCACGGATCGGTCATTGGCCCAAAAGAAATAAAGCAATTGTTCGCTTTTTGAAACTCCAGCTTTACCGTACCGTCAGCGTTTTCCCAGTGACCTTGAAGTTGAATGGCGATTGGCTTTTCTGCGGTACCGGTCGCTGACTCGGGCTTAGTTTCTTTTTTGGGAGCGTTTGCCTGCCCCGCAATCCGCAACGACTTACATTCCATCCAACCAATCGTGGTCGAGTTAGGCGTTTTGACTAGACACCATTCGCCGTTAACCTTGACGACGTTGCCTTTCTCAATGTAGCCGCCGTCCGACCAACTTACCGGGGCTCCCACTGCAACGGCCGCGTTCGGCGTACCGGCCGGCTGTTTCAAGCGCAACTTTTTGCGTATTGACCGGAACCTTCTTGCCGGTCGGCAACTGAATCGTCACATAGCCCGAGGCGTCGGGTTCGACAATAACTTCCGCTAAGGTCGGCCCAAGGCCAGTGACAAGTTCGACAAGATCGCCGACCCGAGCATTTTGTGAAAAAACAGATGTCGCAATTGACATTAGGAACATACCAAAAGCGGTTAGAACGGTGTGGCGAAATTTTTGAATATTCACGTTGATCCCCTCGTAAACAACGTTACTCGAATAGCGCGCTACGATTGCGAATCAGGCACTAGATTGGGACAATACAAATAGCGCAAGCGTTGGTCAAATTCGTTGAGACTTCGGGTGCCCGCGCGCCGAATTTCACTTGCGCGTCGTCAATTTCAAACTCGCGTGCGCGGTGTGCACCCTTCGCATACTGCCTCTGGAAGCCAATTTGAATGAGCGTCTCCGGGCATACCTTGCCGGAAGCAAACATCTATGCGCCTTCTCGCGTGATAACTATTTTGAAAACGCTTCGGCGATTTTGGCATAGCCACTATTGTCGAGTTGAAATTCATCCCGCGTTCGGCAGTAACGATTCGCGTAGAGCCGCCCGACCGGGCGATAGGCGCTGTCGATGCGGCGCATGTTGCTTGGATCGATGATGCCGTCGCGCACGTGCATCCACGCGATTTGGCCGATCATCAAGCGGCGGGTTTTGAAATCCAATTGAGTGTGTAAATCGCATTCGAATGACACCGGCGACTCGGTGATTCTTGGTGGTGCGACGCGTTGCGAGGGCGTCGTCGTGAAGCCAACCAAATCGATTTCGCTTAATTCCGTCGGTGCGATGACGGCGGAGCCATGCATTTTTTCGGCAATATCTTCGTCGACCAGGTTCACCACGAATTGTTTTTTCGTGAGTATGTTTTGCACGGTATCTTTCATTTTCCCGCTGGGATGCGCGTCAGCGCTGATGATCAAAATCGGCGGGTCTTCGCCGAGGACGTTGAAATAGCTGAACGGCGCGGCGTTGATGATGCCGCCTTCCGAGATGGTTGTCACCAGCGCGATGGGGCGTGGGACGACCAGGCTGGTCAAGAGTTTGTAGCGAATGGGACGCTCGAGGGCGTTTAGGTCAATTTCCATTTTTTTGGTTTGGTTTTTTTGATGAGTGATTCACATGGAAAAATTTAAGGCAGCTCCCTCACCCCAACCCTCTCCCACGGGGGGGAGAGGGTATTTCTGCTCTCTCGCCCGCTTGCGTGAGAGGTGAGGGCGGATGCGGGTGCCGATTTTAGCGGAAGCTTGTAAATTTAACGTGAGATTTCTTGCTAAACCTACAAACCCGTCCCAAGCACAAAATCGAAATCCGCCTTCATATACTTGCCATCGGTTTTCATATCCAACGCCAGATTAGGCTTGTGTCCGCCCCACGGATCGCCGGCGAGGTGCTCGTCGCCTTTGAAATAAAGTTGCGTGGTCAGCCCGACATGTAGGAAGGGCAGTACCTTGATGTGAATGTGGCGCGCGCGGGTGAGGTTACCGTATTTTTCCAAGCCCGGCACACCGGGTGGAATCGGATATGCCCCCGGCACGACGGTGTCGATTTCGTAGCGGCCATTGGCATCAGTCACCAATATACCGCGCAGATGAAAGGGTGGCGGCGGTTCGTGAAAATTACCCGGCTGCTTTTTATCGTAGTTACCTTTGTCATCCGCTTGCCAAATTTCGACAATCGTTCCGGGCAATGGCGTTTTGCAATCGGCGCTCAGAACACTGCCGCGCAGCATCAATTTTTGGCCCGGCTCCGCGTCGGATGCGAGTTTCACCTGAAACTTCGGCGCACCGTAGTTGTACATCGGGCCGAGAATTTCCTGCTCGGTCAGCTTACATTCTTTTGCCGCGACTAAGCCCGATGCGCCGGCAGCGGCACCACCCATTGCCATCGCGCTGTATCGCAAAAAGCGCCGCCGCGCCAAGCCCTGCATAATTTTTGAATTTAAATCGATGCTCATCGCTCCTCCAATTTTGAACGCGAATAACGTTTCATTTCGATTACCTTAAATCAGGGCGTTTACGCCTTGACTTAAAGACATTAATCGAAATTATAATCGCGCGCAATCGGAAAAGCGGGTCAGTTGTATAATTCCGGCATTGCCGGGAAATCGACGCAACCCGGCGAGATTCCACTATCTTTGCCGCCAATTGGACGATTTTAGTGCGTCAAAGGCATGCATGGGCAGCGAAAATTTGTTACAATTCAAGGATAACTAGAATGGGCATGAAGCCCATTTTTTGTTTGTGCGACGCTTATGGACTTAATGCAATTGCTGGAACCCACCTTGCAGGGCTTCGGCTACGAACTGGTCGATTTCGAATGGTTCGGCCGTGGCAACCTGCGGGTCATGATCGATAAAGCCGACGGCATTAACGTCGATGATTGCGCTTCGGTGAGCCATCATTTGACGCGTTATTTTGCCGTGGAAGGCGTCGAGTACGATCGCTTGGAAGTGTCGTCGCCGGGGATGGATCGGCCGCTTCGCAAAGCTGCGGATTTTGTGCGGTTTCGTGGCGAGCGGGCCGAAATTAAATTGAAAGTGCCGCTTGACGGTCGGAAAAATTTTACCGGTACGCTCGGTGTATTGGCGGACGGGTTATTGGCGTTGGATTCGGACGGGAAAATGTTTGCGATTGAGCTGGCGAATGTGCATAAAGCGCGGCTCAAGCCGGAATTTTGAGTTGGAGTGTAAATGAGTCGAGAGATTTTGATGTTGGTGGATGCCTTGGCCCGCGAGAAAAACGTGGACCGGGATATCGTTTTCCTGGCGCTGGAGATGGCGTTGGCTTCCGCGACCAAGAAAAAATATTCCGAAGATATGGAAGTGCGTGTCGAGGTCGATCGTGAGACCGGCGAGTTCAAGGGTTTTCGCCGCTGGTTGATCGTTCCGGAAGAAGAATTCGAGAATTACGAGCAGCAAATGCTCGAGAAGGAAATTAAAGAAGATCATCCCGATCTGACGCTTGTCCTTGGTGACTACTACGAAGAGCCGTTGGAAGCGGTTGATTTTGGCCGCATCGGCGCGCAGGCGGCAAAGCAAGTTATTTTGCAAAAGATTCGCGATGCCGAGCGCGAGCAAATTTTGAACGATTTTCTCGATCGCAAAGAGTTTCTGGTCACCGGCACGATCAAGCGCATGGAGCGCGGCAATGCCATCGTCGAATCGGGTCGGCTAGAAGCCTATCTGCCGAAAGATCAGATGATTCTGAAAGAGAATCTGCGCATCGGCGATCGGGTTCGCGCGTATCTGTCGCGCGTTGAGCGCGGCGGGCGCGGGCCGCAGTTAATTCTGTCGCGCATTGCGCCGGAATTCATTATCAAGTTGTTCGAGTTAGAAGTGCCGGAGATCGAGGAAGGATTGCTTGAAATCAAAGCAGCCGCGCGCGATCCGGGCGTGCGCGCGAAGATTGCAGTCAAGTCTCACGACAAACGCATTGATCCGATCGGCACCTGCGTCGGCATGCGCGGTTCTCGGGTGCAATCGGTCACCAACGAATTGGCCGGTGAGCGCGTCGATATTATTTTGTGGTCGGAAGATCCGGCGCAATTCGTGATCGGCGCGCTGGCGCCCGCCGAGGTCAGCTCGATTGTCGTCGATGAAGAAAAACACAGCATGGATGTCGTGGTTGATGAAGATCAGCTTGCGCAATCCATCGGCCGTAGCGGCCAGAATGTTCGCCTGGCATCGGAGTTGACCGGTTGGGAACTCAACATCATGACCGTTGACGAAGCGAAGTCGAAGTCCGATGAAGAGTTTAGCGGCATCCGCAAAATCTTCATGGAGAAATTAGACGTCGACGAAGAAGTCGCCGACATCTTAGTGCAAGAAGGTTTCAGCACCGTGGAAGAAGTTGCCTACGTGCCGCTCTCCGAAATGCTAGAGATTGAGGCGCTTGACGAAACAACGGTTAACGAACTGCGCGCGCGCGCACGCAATGCCTTGCTAACGGACGCGATTGCGTCCGAAGAAAAAGTTGAGAACGCCGACGAGCAATTGCTCAATATGGAGGGCATGGATAATCCGACGGCGCGCTTACTGGTATCAAAAGGTGTCACCACGATGGAGGCGTTAGCCGATCTCGCGGTAGACGACTTAACAGAATTAACAGGCATGGAATCCGAACGCGCAAGCCAACTTATTATGACCGCGCGACGGCCTTGGTTTGAGTAAAATCGGCCAACGATTATCGAACGATACAACCAGCCTAACTATAAAAGAGTTTGAATATGGCGCAATCTAGTGTTGCTCAATTTGCTACCGAACTCAATTTGCCGCCGGCGTTATTGCTGGAGCAATTGAAGGCTGCGGGGGTCGCGAAATTCGCGGCGGAAGAATCTTTATCCGAACAAGATAAAGCCTTGCTGCTGGATTATTTGCGCGAAGCCCATGGCAGCAAAGATGCGAAAAATAAGATCACCTTGACCCGCAAGCAAACCTCGGAAATCAAAAAATCCGATGCGACCGGCAAGGCGCGTACCATTCAAGTCGAGGTTCGCAAAAAGCGTGTGTTGGTTAAACGCGACGCGACCGAAGCAGCACCTGCACCGGTGCCGGAAGTTGTTGAGGTAAAGCCCATCGTCCCGGTGGTGATTGTCGACGCCGGGGAGCGCGCACTGCGCGACGAAGAAGCACGAAAACAAGCGGAACTGATGGCGCGCCAAGCGGAAGACGTCGCCGCGAAGAAGAAACGCACGACCAAGGCGAAAAAAGACGATGCACCAGTGGCGCCGGCTGTGGTTGATGCACCTGTGGTTGATCTGGCCACACCGGTAGAGGCGAACGCGCCTTTAGCACCGGATGCGACGGCGAAACCCGCAACGCCGCCGGCGCCCGCGGATAGCACGTTGCATAAACCGCAAGTCAAGGCCGAAGACAAAGCGGAAAAGAAAGCGGCGAAGAAAGCCAAAACGCCCAGCGTCACTTATGTTGACGAGGCGGCGAAGAAGCGCGGACTGAACAAAGGCCGCGGTGACATGCGCCCCTCGACCACCGGCTGGCGCGGTCACAAGACCAAGTCGACCAAGCAACAGCAACCGTCGCTGGAAGCGACACAGCAATTCCAGTTGCCGACCGAGCCGATCGTTCATGAAGTGCTCGTTCCGGAAACCATTACCGTCGGCACGCTGGCACAAAAGATGGCGGTGAAAGCGGCCGAAGTGATCAAAGCGCTGATGAAGATGGGCAGCATGGTCACGATCAACCAAGTGCTTGATCAAGAAACCGCGATGATTATCGTCGAGGAGATGGGCCACATCGCCAAAGCGGCGAAGCTGGACGATCCGGATTCGCTGTTGGCGGAGACGGGGTTGAGTGCCGTCGTCGAGGGTATCGCGGAAAACCGCGCGCCGGTGGTAACGGTGATGGGCCACGTCGATCACGGCAAGACATCGTTATTGGACTACATTCGCCGCACCCGCGTCGCTAGCGGCGAAGCGGGCGGCATTACCCAGCACATCGGCGCCTATCACGTCCAAACCCCGCGTGGCATGATTACCTTTCTCGATACACCGGGACACGAAGCGTTTACCGCGATGCGCGCGCGCGGCGCGAAAGTCACCGATATCGTCATTCTCGTTGTTGCGGCAGACGACGGCGTGATGCCGCAAACCATCGAGGCGATTCACCACGCTAAGGCAGCGAACGTGCCGCTGGTGGTGGCGCTGAACAAGATCGATAAGCCGGAAGCCAATGTTGATCGGATTAAGCAAGAACTCGTCGCGCACGGCGTGTTGCCGGAAGAATATGGCGGCGATGCACAGTTCGTGCCGGTGTCCGCGAAAAGCGGGCAGGGCATCGACGAATTGTTGGAACGCATTTTGTTGCAAGCCGAAGTACTGGAGTTAAAGGCGGTCAAAGACTCGCCGGCACGCGGCATCGTGATTGAATCGCGCTTGGATAAAGGCCGCGGCGCAGTCGCGACGGTGCTCGTGCAATCTGGCACGCTCAAGCGCGGCGACGTGATGCTGGCCGGTTCTGTATTTGGCCGCGTGCGCGCGATGCTGGATGAAGCAGGCCATACGATTCAGCAAGCGGGCCCGTCGATTCCGGTCGAGATTCAAGGGCTGTCCGATGTGCCGGGCGCCGGCGATGATGTGTTGGTGATGCTGGATGAGCGTAAAGCTCGCGAGATTGCATTGTTCCGCCAAGGCAAGTATCGCGACGTGAAACTCGCCAAGCAACAAGCCGGCAAGCTAGAAGATATGTTCAGCAATATCGGCGAAGGCCAAGTCAAATCGTTGGCGCTGATTATCAAGGCCGACGTGCAAGGTTCCTACGAAGGTTTGGCCTACGCGCTCGGCAAGCTCTCAACCAGCGAAGTGAAGGTCAATATTTTGCACACCGGTTTGGGCGCGATTACCGAGTCCGACGTGAATTTGGCGCTGGCATCGAAGGCGGTCATCATCGGCTTCAACGCCCGCGCTGATAACGCCGCGCGCAAACTCGCACAAGCCAGCGGCGTCGATATTCGTTACTACAACATCATTTACGAAGCGGTTGACGAAGTAAAAGCGGCGATGTCCGGCATGCTCGCGCCGGACAAGAAAGAAAGCATTCTCGGTTTGGTCGAGATTCGCCAGGTTTACCGCATTTCCAAAATCGGCTCCGTCGCCGGTTGTTACGTGCTTGAAGGCTTGGTACGGCGCGGCTCGCAGATCCGTTTGCTGCGCGACTCGGTGGTCATCCACGCCGGCGAATTGGATTCGCTCAAGCGCTTTAAAGACGATGTACGCGAAGTCAAATCCGGATTCGAGTGCGGCTTGTCGCTCAAAGGCTATGACGAAATCGAAGTCGGCGATCAGCTCGAAGTGTTTGAGACCGTCGAAGTCGCAAGAACGCTATAAAGGAAAAGGATGAAGGATGAGGGATGAAGGATGAAAAAAGCCGCGCAGTATTTCATCCTTCATCCTTCCGCCTTCATCCTTTGTTCTTCTCAGTGAAGTCTTTCTCAAGAACCAGCCGCATCGCCGATCAAATGCAGCGCGATCTCGCGCAAGTCATTCGCACTGAAGTTAAAGATCCGCGCGTCGGCCTGGTTACGATTCAAAGTATCGATGTCTCGCCGGACTACGCTCACGCCAAGGTTTTTATTACCCAATTGGGTGACGCCAAAAACGCCAAAGCCTGTATCGATGCGCTCAACCATGCCGCCGGATTTTTGCGTCATCATCTCGCCGAACGACTTGGCATGCGCACCATGCCGGTGCTGCGGTTTGTTTACGATGAGTCGGTCGAGCGCGGTATCCATATTTCGCAGTTGATCGATAGCGCGATTCGCAGTGACTTGAATTCGGACCCTGAGCCGGACGAGTAAATCCCACCGGTCATTGCGAGGAGCTAAGCGACGAAGCAATCTCGTATTTCGCCGCGAAGAAAATCGAGATTGCCTCGTCGCAAAGAGCGCTCCTTGCAATGACAAATTGGGTCGTAATCGTGCTTGGTGAACGTTATCAATAATTGAGTTTTTAGTCCAAATCGAAATGAACGCGCCAGCCTCCAAAAAACGCGCTGTTTCCGGCCTGTTGTTGCTGGATAAACCCGCCGGTTATTCCTCCAACCACGCGCTACAAAAAGTAAAACGATTATTGCGCGCTGAAAAGGCCGGCCATACCGGCACGCTCGACCCGTTCGCGACTGGGTTATTGCTCATTTGTCTGGGCGAAGCAACGAAATTTTCTTCCTATGGGCTTGAAGGCGATAAGCGCTATCTCGCCACGTTAAAGCTCGGCGTAACCACAGCGACCGGCGATATCGAAGGCGAGATTCTGTCAGGAAAAGAAGTCGCGATTTCGCAATCCGAGATCGATCGCGTGTTGGCAAAATTTCGCGGCACCATCAGCCAAATTCCGCCGATTTATTCCGCGTTGAAAGTTGCCGGCAAGCCGATGTACGACTACGCACGCAAGGGCATTGATGTCGAGCGCAAAGCGCGTGAGGTTGAAATCAAGCAACTCGATTGCGTAAATTTTTCTGCAGACGAATTGACCATCGACGTCAGTTGCAGCAAAGGCACCTACATTCGCACGCTCGGCGAAGACATCGGCGTAGCGCTGGGTTGCGGCGCGCATCTAGTTGCGTTGCGGCGCACGGCGAGTTCGGCGTTGACTATCGAGCGGGCGATTACGTTAGAGCAACTCGAAGCGTTCTCAGAAATCGAACGCGATTCGACGCTGTTACCGATCGACACGCTGCTGCAAGATATTCCAAGCATCATGCTGGAGAGCCGCATGATTACTCGCTTGCGGCAAGGGCAATGCCAGGAGGCGCACCCCGATTGGCTCCCAGGCATGGTTAGTGTTTACGATTCGAATCGCAAATTGATCGGCCTCGCCGAAGTTACCGGCGCGCGGCAACTCATTGCAAAACGCTTGATTGCCGAACACCTGGCGACCTCGGTAACATAGCGTCATCGCGAAATAATTTTGGAGGACGCTTGGCCACGCCAAACGAAGTAGCCGAATCGATGTACGCGCGCGACCGCGCTTCGCAGTGGCTCGGGCTAAAAATCGTCGACGTGCGAGAAGGCTACGCGCAAATGTCCATGGAGGTGAAACCACACATGGCAAACGGCCACGATATCGGACACGGAGGATTGACCTTTGCGCTCGCCGACTCGACGTTTGCGTTCGCGTGCAACAGCTACAACATCAACGCCGTCGCGGCTGCATGCAGCATCGAATTTGTCGCGCCGACGCGGGTTGGCGATGTGTTGACCGCAACGGCGCAAGAGCAAGTGCTGATGGGCCGCAACGGCATTTACGATGTTCGTGTGACCAATCAGCGCAACGAAGTCGTCGCATTGTTTCGCGGAAAATCGACGCAGATTCGCGGCAGCGTTATTCCTGAAACAAAAGAATCATGAGTTCATTTCAACTCGAGACAATCGAAAAATCCAGCGTCGACGAATTGCGTGCGCTGCAACTTTCACGTCTGAAATGGTCGTTGCAACACGCTTACGACGACGTCGCGCATTACCGGAAAAAATTCGATGCGGCCGGCGTGCATCCGAGCGATTTGAAATCCCTCGCCGATTTGAGCAAATTTCCGTTCACTGCCAAACAAGATTTGCGTGAAAATTATCCGTTCGGCATGTTCGCCGTGCCGCGCGAACAAGTGGTACGCATTCACGCTTCAAGCGGCACCACCGGCAAGCCGACCGTCGTCGGTTATACCGCGAAGGACATCGACACCTGGGCGAATCTCATGGCGCGTTCGATTCGCGCGTCCGGCGCGCGGCGCGGCGACAAAGTTCATGTGTCCTACGGCTATGGTTTATTCACCGGCGGCCTCGGCGCGCACTACGGCGCCGAACGTTTAGGGCTCACGGTGATTCCGTTCGGCGGCGGCCAGACCGAACGCCAAGTGCAACTGATCGTCGATTTCGCGCCGGATATCATCATGGTGACGCCGAGTTACATGCTGGCGATCGCCGACGAATTCGAGCGCCAAGGTCTTGATCCAACGCAATGCAGTTTGCGCATCGGCATTTTTGGCGCGGAGCCGTGGACTGATGCAATGCGCACGACCATTCAGCAGCGGCTGTCGCTTTCTGCTGTCGACATTTATGGCCTGTCGGAAGTGATGGGTCCGGGCGTAGCGAACGAATGCCACGAAACCAAAGACGGCCCAACCATTTGGGAAGATCATTTTTATCCGGAAATTATTGATCCGCAAACCGGCGCCGTATTGCCCGACGGCGAGTTCGGCGAATTGGTTTTCACCTCGCTAACAAAAGAAGCGCTTCCGGTGATTCGCTATCGCACGCGCGACCTCACGCGCTTGTTGCCGGGCACGGCGCGCACCATGCGGCGCATGGCGAAAATCACCGGCCGTTCCGACGATATGTTGATCATCCGCGGCGTGAATGTTTTTCCGACGCAGATCGAAGAGTTGTTGCTGAAACAATCAAAGCTCGCGCCGCACTATCAATTGGTCGTCGAAAAATATGGCCATCTCGATGCGCTTGCGGTGAGCGTGGAGATGCGTCCTGAATTCTCGGGTGACAACCAACCCGAGCAACAACGTGCCGCGAGTGAATTGGAGCAGGCCATTAAGTCTTACGTCGGCGTGTCGGCGAGCGTGATCGTGAAGCCGCAAGGCGGCGTCGAGCGCTCGATGGGTAAAGCGAAACGGGTGATCGACAAACGGCCGTCGTGACGTGTTGATTCCAGCGCGATATCGTCAAAACTTGTCATTGCGAGCTGCCTGTATCGGCGCGGCCGATACTGCTCACGGACCATGAACGGGATATTGTTGGAGAACAGTCGCTTGAAGGTCTGCGGCCTAGTACGACCAAGTGCGATAGCAACCGCCCAATCTTGTCATCGCGAGGAGCCCGAAGGGCGACGTGGCG
>JANOGO010000207.1:0-5774 GCA_031406045.1 Pseudomonadota bacterium | reverse complement strand
ATCAAGACATCCGCAACATGGGCGGCCTGCGCAAGTATATGAAGATCACGTGGATCACGTCGCTGGTCGGATCGCTGGCGCTGATCGGTACGCCATTTCTGTCGGGGTTTTATTCCAAGGACAGCATTATCGAAGCAGTAGGATTCTCTGAAATTGCCGGTTCGGGATTCGCTTACTTTGCAGTGGTGGCCGGCGTATTCGTCACGGCGTTTTATTCGTTTCGCATGTATTTCTTGGTGTTCCACGGCAAGGAACGCTTTGGTCACGGCAATGCGCGTCACGATCAACACGATGATCATCACGGCCATGGAGGTACGCCGCATGAATCGCCCTGGGTGGTGACGCTGCCGCTTATTGCGTTAGCTATTCCATCTGTGCTGATCGGTTTTTTTACAATCGCGCCGTTGGAGTTCGGTGGATTTTTCGGCGATGCGATCAAGATTGTGCCGGAACATAAAGCAATGGAAGAAATGGCGAAAGAGTTCCATGGCCCGGTCGCGATGACGATGCATTCTCTGTCCACGTTGCCGCTATGGCTTGCGATTGCCGGCGTCGCGCTTTCCTGGTTTTTTTATTTGAAGCGTCCTGACATCCCGGCGAAAATCAAATCAACATTTTCGGTGGTTCATCGGCTACTCGAAAACAAATATGGTCTCGATGCGTTCAACGATTGGTTCTTCGCCGGCGGCGCGCGTGGATTGGGACGGGGTTTATGGCGCTTCGGCGACGTCGGCATTATCGACGGCATCGTCAATGGCGCCGCTAAACTAGTCGGTTGGATTGCGAGTTGGGTGCGCCGCTACCAAACCGGATTCATCTATCACTATGCGTTCACAATGATTTTCGGCGTATTCGGATTTCTCACATTGTTTTGGTATCACTACCTTAAAAATTAACAAGAATGCCGCACGCGTTTCCGTTTCTTAGCTGGGCCATTTGGCTGCCGATCGTGGTGGGCTTGATCGTGCTCGCCGTTGGATCGAAGCGCAACACCGAGGCGGCAAAATGGATTGCGCTGATCGGCGCGATTGCCGGATTTCTCATCACGCTGCCGCTTTACCAACACTTCAGACTCGATACCGGCGCGATGCAGTTTGAAGAAATGCTGCCGTGGATTCGGAGCCTGAACATCAACTATCACCTTGGTGTCGACGGCATTTCCGTTTGGTTCGTGCTGCTGAATAGTTTCATGACCATTCTGGTGGTAATCGCCGCGTGGGTCGTGGTGGAGAAAAAAGTCGCGCAGTATCTGGCGGCGTTTTTGATCATGTCGGGCTTGATCAACGGCTCATTCGTCGCGCTCGATGCGATTTTGTTTTACGTATTCTTCGAAGCCACGCTGATTCCGATGTATCTGATCATCGGCG
The DNA here is from genome assembly GCA_031406045.1 of Pseudomonadota bacterium. Lineage (GTDB taxonomy): Bacteria > Pseudomonadota > Gammaproteobacteria > Burkholderiales > JALYOK01 > JALYOK01. The sequence goes on along the minus strand of JANOGO010000207.1, from coordinate 4,407 downwards.
TGTGGGGTGGCCCCAATCGAATCTACGCGGCCATGAAATTTTTTCTTTACACCTTGCTCGGCTCGCTGTTGATGCTGGCGGCTTTCATCTATTTGTATTTCCAAGCAGGTCAAAGTTTCGAGATCCTGAAGTTTCACAAGACGATGCTGGCATTGCAACCACAGTTGCTGATCTTCATTGCGTTCTTCTTGTCGTTCGCGGTTAAAGTGCCGATGTGGCCGGTACACACTTGGTTACCGGATGCCCACGTCGAAGCGCCGACCGGCGGTTCGGTGATTTTGGCGGCGATCACATTGAAGCTCGGCGCTTATGGCTTCTTACGATTTAGTTTGCCCATCGTGCCGGACGCGAGCCACGTGGCCGCGCCGTATGTGATCGCATTGTCGCTGGTCGCTGTTGTGTATGTCGGCCTTGTCGCGCTCGTGCAAGCAGACATGAAAAAACTCATCGCCTATTCGTCGATTGCACACATGGGTTTTGTCACGCTCGGCATTTTCATTTTCAACGTGCTCGGTGTCGAAGGTGCGTTGATGCAAATGATTTCCCATGGATTTATTTCCGCCGCGATGTTCCTGTGCGTCGGCGTGATGTATGACCGCGTGCATTCGCGCCAGATCGCCGACTACGGCGGCGTGGTGAACACCATGCCGATCTTCGCGTCGTTTTTTATGTTGTTCGCGATGGCGAATGCCGGCTTGCCGGGCACCAGCGGTTTCGTCGGCGAATTCATGGTTATTTTGGGGGCGATCAAAGTGAATTTTTGGTATGCGTTCCTCGCAGCGACTACGCTGATCTTCGGCGCGGCTTATACCTTGTGGATGTATAAGCGCGTCGTGTTCGGTCCGGTCGCTAACGATCATGTGGCGAAACTTCAGGATATTGGTGGGCGGGAAACGTTGTTTCTTACCGTATTGGCGGTGGCGGTATTGTTCATGGGGCTTTATCCCAAACCTTTCACCGACGTGATGCATACCTCTGTTAAGGAACTACTCAATCACGTTGCGCAAAAAAAATTCTAGATGACGACGCTTAATCTATTTCCGGCGTACCCCGAGATTTTTTTGACCTGCGCTATCTCGATTATATTGGTGTTGGATCTTTTCATATCCGACGCCAAGCGCCATATCACTTATCTGCTGACGCAATTGGCATTGCTCGGCACGATCATGATTTTGGTGATGACCACGCAATCGACCGTTACGCTGACATTCCACGATATGTTTGTCGACGATTTCATGGCCGATACGCTGAAAATTATGTGTTGCTTCGCGTTGTCGGTATTACTTGTCTTAAGCCGCCAGTATTTGTTGGCGCGCGGCCTATTCAGCGGCGAATTTTTTATTCTGATTTTATTTGCGCTGCTTGGCATGATGGTGATGATTTCCGCGCACCATTTCCTGACGCTTTATCTTGGCCTTGAATTACTGACGCTATCCTCCTATGCGCTAGTCGCGTTGGAGCGCGATTCGGCGCGCTCAACGGAAGCGGCGATGAAATATTTCGTCCTTGGTGCGCTCGCCTCGGGCCTATTGTTGTATGGGATGTCGATGCTATACGGCGCAACGGGTGCGCTGGATATTGCGCAAGTCGCGCAAGCGTTGCGCCCCGGCATCGCCGGCGATAAAACCGTATTGGTGTTCGGCCTCGTATTCATCGTCGCGGGCCTGGCGTTTAAGCTTGGCGCCGTGCCGTTTCACATGTGGATTCCGGACGTATATCACGGCGCACCGACAGCGGTCACGTTGTTCATCGGTTCAGCACCTAAGATCGCGGCGTTCGCATTCTTCATGCGCTTGCTGGTGTCCGGCCTCGAGCCGCTGATCGCCGATTGGCGCGATATGTTGATCATCCTCGCCTTGCTGTCGATGGCAGTCGGCAATATCGCGGCAATTGCTCAGACTAACTTAAAGCGCATGCTCGCGTACTCGACGATTTCCCACATGGGATTTTTGTTGCTGGGCATTCTTGCGGGCAGTAAGAACGGTTATAGCGCGTCGATGTTTTACATTATTACCTATGTGCTGACTAATCTGGGTGCGTTCGGCATGATCATGTTGTTGTCGCGCGCCGGATTCGAAGCGGAGAATATCGACGATTTCAGAGGCCTGAATCAACGCAATTCTTGGTATGCGTTTTTGATGTTGCTGATTATTCTCTCGCTCGCCGGTTTGCCGCCGATGGTCGGATTTTTCGCCAAGCTCGCGGTGTTACAAGCGGTGCTGCAAGCCGGATATGTATGGCTGGTGGTCGTTGCGGTAATGTTTTCGCTAGTCGGCGCGTTCTATTATTTGCGCATCGTTAAAGTGATGTATTTCGACACCGCAACCGATGCCTCGCTGATCCAACCGGAATCCGACATGCGCCTGATGATCAGCGTCAATGGCATCGCCGTGCTCGCGCTGGGTTTGTTCTCGCAGCCGCTGCTCGCACTCTGCGCCTACGCGATCAATCGCTCGCTCTGATCCGTCGTCCATGAGCGATTCGGACAACGACTACACCGAACACGAGGTTTCCTCGACGATTGTCTATCAAGGCGCGTTGTTGCGCGTCAAAGAAGATCGCGTGACCTTGCCGAACGGCGCGAGCGCGAAACGCGAATACATCGAGCATCAAGGCGCCGTGTTGATTATTCCGTTACTCGACGAACGTAACGTCGTGCTCGAACGCCAATACCGCTATCCCGTGCGGCAACATTGCTACGAATTACCAGCCGGTAAAAAAGAACGCGGCGAAGCGCCGCTGCTCACCGCGCAGCGCGAACTCAAAGAAGAAACCGGTTACGAAGCGCGAGATTGGCAATCGCTCGGCAGCTTGCTACCGTGCATCGGTTATTCCGATGAACAGATCGAATTTTTCATAGCGCGTGATTTGCACTTCACCGGCACCGCGCGCGACGAAGGCGAATTTCTTGATGTGTTCACGCTCTCGTTGGATGAAGCTATCAAGTGGATTACCTCGGGCAAAATTAAAGATGTCAAAACCATCGCCGGACTTTTTTGGGCGAAGCATTTGGTAACGCCGTAACCAATTCAATAAGTCAGCGAAACGGATTCTTAATTTTTAAACTACCGTTGATGGTTTGCCCGTGCCGCAAGTCTTCTGACAACAAGGTTTTGCATCCCGCTAATAACGCCGATGCGACAATCATTGCATCATGGATTGATAACGCATATCGCTCTACGATCGCTAAGCCGAGATCATGAGTTTCTTCGGTAAGCGGCGCCACTTTGCACAGGCTGCGAATCGTTACGAGCACCTCGCGAATTTCGCCAATCGACATGTTGAGTTTGCGCCTCGCAACAGCGGAAAATTCATTCAACACTTGTACGCTCAAAACGCCACCGCTGCTTAATTCCTTTTCCGCGCGATTTGCCTTGGCCTCATCGCCTGACAACAAATAAAGCAGAATATTAGTATCAAAGAATAGTTCAGGTGCGCTCATTGGCTTCGAGACGATCGAACCTAAAATCTGCGGGCAAGCGCCCACGGAATTTTCTTAGTTGTGCCAACAACTCGCGCGCGTGAGGCTTTTTTTTCACCTCGAACACCCGTGACCCGACAACCTGAATTTCGATATCGTCGCCTTCTCGAAGCGTTAGCGCATCGACGACAGCCGTAGGCAGCCGCACCGCCAAGCTATTGCCCCACTTTGCAACTTGCATGCTTTGCTCCAAAAGATATACGTTAAATTATTGTATATCTATAGTGTAAATTGCACAACCTTCGCAGCATATAGCCGAAACCGTAATCGTCGTGTTACATTTGTGACACATCATTCTCACTGCGTTTAAACATGACGACCACAACGCTTCGATTGCCACCCAGTTTGAAGCAGCGCATTAACAAACTCGCGAAAACCTCCGGCACATCTGCTCATAATCTAATGCTTGAAGCGATCACGCGAAAAGCCGACGAGCTGGAACTGCGAAGCGCATTTCATGCCGAAGCGGACGCGCACCTAAACGAACTGCTAACCAGCGGCGTGGGAATGGATTGGAGCGAAACGCGTGCCTTCTTAATCGCTGTGCAGATGGCAAAAAGCCAAAGGCTCCTAAGCCGCGGTCATGGCGCGCATAGTTCTAGCGCCGCGTATTCAAGACGATATTGATCGGATTTTTAAGTTTATTTTCGAGCATGCGCCAGATTCCGCAGCGGAGCGAGTATCGACGATCGTCTCGGCAATCGACGTGCTGGAAACCAGCCCGCGAACCGGCCGGCCTGTCGACGTCGGCAAGCGCAAGCTCGTAATTTCGACCGGCGCGAGCAGCTATGTCGCGCTTTATCAATATTCGCCTGAACTAGATACCGCTTTCGTACTGGCAATCCGTAGCCAGCGCGGAGCGGGGTATGGTGTTTGATTACTTCGGAGTTAAAGTGGTGATGCCTGGAGAGCCAATGGCCCAAAGC
>JANOGO010000385.1:0-2811 GCA_031406045.1 Pseudomonadota bacterium | reverse complement strand
CTCGCGATGACAAGATTGGGCGGTTGCTATCGCACTTGGTCGTACTAGGCCGCAGACCTTCAAGCGACTGTTCTCCAACAATATCCCGTTCATGGTCCGTGAGCAGTATCGGCCGCGCCAATACAGGCAGCTCGCAATGACGGCGGACAATTAGGTTTATTCGATCTCGTTCAGAATATCTAGCGTGCGGCCGGTCAACAGCGCCGATTGCTCGTCATAAATGATATAAGGCGGCATAAAATAAACCGTGTTGCCGATGGGCCGGAGCAGCAACTCCCGCGCCAATCCCGCAAGAAAGAACTTTCGCGCGAACTGCGGATCGGTTGTTTGCACATCGAACGCCCAGATCATACCGCGATTGCGAAAGTGTTTTACTTTCGGATGCGCAGCGATCGGCGCGGCTAGTTTGCTCATTGTCTCCGAGCGTTGACGATTTTTCTCCAGGACATTGTCATGTTCGAAAATGTCCAATGTTGCCAATGCCGCGCCGCACGCGAGCGCGTTGCCGGTGTACGAATGGGAATGTAAAAAACCGCGTGTGACATCATCATCGTAAAACGCTTGATAAATGTGATCGCGCGTCATCACTACGGAAAGCGGCAAATAGCCGCCGCTCAAACCCTTCGACAAACACAAAAAATCCGGCGTGATCGAGGCTTGCTCGCAGGCAAAGAAAGTCCCGCTGCGCCCGAAACCCACCGCGATTTCATCGGCAATCAAATGAACATCAAAGCGATCGCAAATTGCTCGCGCCAGACGCAGATATTCCGCGTCGTACATCGCCATGCCGGTCGCGCATTGAATCAGCGGTTCGACAATAAATGCGGCAATGCTGGCGTGATTATTTTCCAAATATATTTCCAAATCAGCGGCGCATCGCTTTGCATATTCCAACGCCGACTCGCCAGCCGCCGCCAGCCGCGAGTCGGGCGAAGGCACCGTCGCGCTCACGCGAAGCAGTGGTCCGTAAGCTTCTTTAAACAACGCCACATCAGTCACCGATAGCGCACCCAAGGTTTCGCCGTGATAACTGTTCGCCAAACTGACGAATTGCCGCTTTTCCGGCTTGCCGACATTGCGCCAATAATGAAAACTCATTTTCAACGCAATCTCGATCGCCGATGCGCCGTCGGATGCGTAAAAGCAATGGCCCAGTTGATGATTGGTTTTCGCGCTGAGTCGCTCGGAAAGTTCGATCACCGCTTCATGGGTAAAACCCGCGAGGATCACATGCTCCAACGTCTCAAGCTGATTTTTAATCGCGGCGTTAATACGCGGATTAGCATGCCCAAACAAATTCACCCACCACGAACTCACGCCATCCAAATAACGCCGCCCATCGAAATCGTAAAGCCACATGCCTTCGCCGCGCTGAATCGGAATCAACGGCAACTGCTCGTGCGCCTTCATCTGCGTGCACGGATGCCACACGGCGTTTAGGCTACGGCGTAAGTAGTGCTCGTTTTGCATATCGAAAATTAAAAGGCTGGAATATCGTCATTATCCGTTTCTTCTTACGAATAGGCGATGAGCGGGAGTTTGGTTCCCTCGCCCCTCCGGGGAGAGGGCCAGGGTGAGGGGCGAGCCGCCATTTCTATATACGATCGTCAATAGATTGCCACTAAGCCAGGAACCACCACCGGAGCGCGTTTCCAGGCATACATCGCCAACAACAAGGCAGGGCGCGGCTTCTGGCAAACCTACTCTGTCATTCTGGGGAATGAAGCGACGAAGAATCTGCTTGTTACCATCGTTTGATCGATCCCGTACAGCAGATTCTTCGTCACACTCGGAACGACAACTTTTCCCAACGACCTTCACTTTTCAACAAATCACTCGTGCCCTTCGAGCGTCTCTTGTCATGAAATAAAATATGACCTTTAATGCGATTTGAGAACGTCACTTCAGCGCGAATCGTGAAGTACTTCGCGCGAATGTAATCTACATCTCCTAATGCGCGAGCACCTTGGGTAATTTCGCGGATAAATGGGGTGTTGTAAGAAATTTATTACCAACGAAAGCAATGGAATACCAATTAATTTACAGATTAGACCTCCACGACGCATAGAGCGTCATCGTTTAGGGTGTCTTCTTTACGTTAGGCGTGGCGAAACGTATCCGAATTTCAACCGGGAAAGAGGGAAAGACGATGAAGAACGCGGGTTCAGGCATAGGCACAGACGACGCAACATTAAATGCGGGCACCACGGTCATCTCAGTTCAGAAAGCCAGGGCCCTAGTCAAACTGTTCGCCGAAGTCACGACAAGTCGAAACGCAGATGCAGTAGCGAATGGGTTCACTGAGGAGTGCGTCGCGCGGTCCAATTGCACGGAACTACGTGGCCGAGAGGCGATTCGAGCATTCTTCGCTGATCGCTTCCCGCGCTTCTCGGATTCCTTCAAGTGCGAGAAGACGCTTCGATCCATTAACAGCAATGTCATCGGCGTCACTTGACATAGCACCTGGGAAGACTCAACAACCAAGAAACCAATGGAGGGTCGTGGTATCGAGTTCTGGGTGATGCGAGGCGACCTAGTGGCACGTTGGGATGCCAATTTTGGGCAGTAGTGCCTAACCCGGCGGTCGAGAAGCGCGCTAAGAAATCCCGACCGCAACCGCGGGCAAAACCCGGTGCTCATCGTCCGAAATGCCGGAATGGTGCCGAATGCGTCCGTCGCGGTGCTGGGGTTCGAAGCGCCGCCCGCGAGCGTGACCTGGAGCGCGGTCGACCTCGCGCAGCTCGTGCTGACCCCGTCGGTCGCGGTGGACCTGATCCCCAATGCGCCTGACCTGTATGCGCTGGACGGGCC
>JANOGO010000384.1:0-2628 GCA_031406045.1 Pseudomonadota bacterium | reverse complement strand
TGGTGCACGATGATTTGCCTTGTTTCGACGATGCGCCGCTGCGCCGTGGCAAGCCGGCGATGCATCACGCGTTAGACGAGCGTAATGCGGTTCTGTCTGGCGACGCGCTGATCGAGCTCGCGTTCGAAAGCTTGGCCATTGCCGTTGCAGTGCTGCCGCAACGTTTAGCCACGATTCTATCCATTGTCAGCCGCGCCGTCGGCGCGCCGACCGGCATCGTCGCGGGCCAAGCGTGGGAGTGTGAGCCGCAAATCGATCTGGTCGATTATCAGCGAGCGAAAACCGGCGCATTGTTCGCCGGTGCCACCATGGCCGGCGCCGCTGCAGCCGGCGCGGAGCCTGGGCCTTGGCGTATTTTGGGCGCTAAATTGGGTGAAGCCTACCAAGTCGTCGACGATATTCGCGATGTCGCCTCGCACCCGGATGAGCTAGGCAAACCGGTCGGCCAAGATGTCGCGTTGGACCGCCCCAGCACCGCGCGCGAACTAGGGATTCCCGGTGCGATTCACCGGCTGGAACAATTGGTGGCGGAAGCGATTGCGTCGATTCCCTCGTGTGCCGGCGCGACCGAGTTGCGCTCGATCATGTTGGCCGAAATGCAGCAACTATTGCCGAAAAGCGTGCAGAGCGCGTCCTAATTCGACTTTCCCTCGCGCATGTCGTCGTTGTTCGGTGCCGCGCTTAACCTCCGCGAGCGATTGCTCTCCAGCGCCCGATTCCAGCGCTTCGCTGCTGCCTTTCCGCTAACTCGCCCGATCGCACGCCGTCGCGCGCGCGCCTTGTTCGACCTGGTCGCCGGATTCGTCTATTCGCAAATCTTGGCCGCTTGTGTTCGATTGGATGTCTTTAATATTCTCGCATCGTCCGGCCCGCAAACCGCCGCTGAATTATCTGCGCGCCTAAACCTTTCGCTCGATGCAACGCAGCGTTTACTGGTCGCGGCAAAGGCGTTGGATTTGCTGGAACCGCGTAGCGTGGGCAGATTCGGCCTTGGCCCGCTGGGCGCCGCGCTAGTCGGCAATCCCGGAATCGTCGCAATGATCGAACACCACGCGTTGCTTTACAACGATTTGGATGATCCGGTGGCCTTGCTGCGCGGCGAACAGCAGGCGGGCGCACTCGGGCAGTACTGGCCCTACGCCGGGTCTGATTCCCCGGCAACGTTATCGGAACAGTAAGTTTCCGCTTATAGCGCTCTGATGGCCGCGTCGCAACCGCTGGTATCCGGGGAAATCCTCGCCGCGTACAGCCTTTCCGGCCGCCGCTGCCCGCTCGATGTCGGCGCCAGCCTGGTAGAAAAATCGCGTGCCCGATTTTATTTTTCCGGTTTTGTTCGCGCTGTTGATTTGGTGGTTCAGCACCGGATTAATTTTGTATTTAGATAGCTTGCCGCCGCGCACATTCCGTTGGAGCATGCTCGGCGCAACGGCAGTCTTGATCGTTGCGCTGTATGGTCTGGCGACGAGCAGTGTGCATAACACGATTGCCGCAGCCTATCTCGCTTTTACCTCGGCCGTTCTGGTTTGGGGATGGCTGGAGATGGCCTTCCTGATGGGATTCATTACGGGCCCGCGGCCGGCACCGGCACCCCCAGGCGCAACCGGCTGGTCGCGTTTTCGCTACGCCACGTTGGCGATTCTGTATCATGAACTGAGCCTGGTTGCTGGTGCGGTAGTGGTGTTGGCATTGACCTGGGGCGCCGAAAACCAACTGGGGTGGTGGACGTTCCTGACGCTCTGGATCATGCGCTTGTCCGCGAAATTGAATCTATTCTTCGGCGTGCCGCAACTGAACGCGGAGCTTCTGCCTGAGCACCTGCAGTTTTTAAAAAGCTATCTCACCAAAAAGTCGATGAATTTTCTGTTTCCGATTTCCATGATCGCCTCGGTGATCGCGGCAGTGATTGTCGTGCAACGCATCATCGCCTCGCGAGATTTGCCGTTCGAATCGACGGGGCTTACGTTGGTCGCAGCAATGATTGTGCTGGCGATTGTTGAACACTGGTTGATGATTCTACCGATTCCCGCGACGAAACTATGGGATTGGCGTTCGCGCAGCAGTGAGCCGGTTAAGCTGAATAGCCTTTAACCGCGCCAAAAAAATATCACAGTTCGTCAATCGATTCGAGAAGTTCGCGTGCATGTTTTGCGATTTCCTTGCGCGTATCGACCGGGATTTTTTCAAGGTTTTTGATCATCAACGACGTTCGCGGATTGCCGGCGAATGCGGCCTCATGTTTGTCGAGAAAATTCCAATATAAAACGGTTACGGGGCACGCATCCAAGCCGGTTTTTTGCGCTGGCTTGTAGCGGCAGCTTTTACAAAAATTACTCATTCGACTGATGTACGCGCCGCTCGCGACATAGGGTTTGCTGGTGAACCGGCCGCCGTTTGCGAACAGTGCCATACCGAGGGTGTTCGGCGCTTCGACCCATTCGACCGCATCGACGTACATCGCGAGATACCACTCGTGCAGCGCGAATGGATTAATTTCCGCCAGTATGCCGAACATGCCCGTCACCATCAGCCAATTCGCCCACCTCCTGCATGAACCACATGAAAGTCCCTTCCACGCCGCGGCGACGATCCTTGGCATCGTAAATGGCGCGGATCAGGCGTTGAAGGTCG
>JANOGO010000374.1:0-3475 GCA_031406045.1 Pseudomonadota bacterium | reverse complement strand
ATTCAACGCGAAGGCGACACCGCACTAGTCGAGCTAAGCCAACTATTTGCCGAGACAAAACAAGCCCTGCTCCAATATTTGGAGCGGGCGAAGACCGCCGCTTTGTAAGCTACGCCGCCATCGGGAACAACGTGGGGGGTGACTTTTCGCAGTTCAGTTTTTGCTGAGCCCGTACCAGTCGATCCATCATCCGCAGGTCTTTATCCTCGAGGCGCAGGGCTGCCTCCACCCAAATTTTTGTGATGGCTATCAGTTCGTCGTAAGTCACGGGATCGACACGCCGGCGGACTTGCGACATCGCTTGCGCGGTATTGCGACGGCGATGCTGCCGTTTGATCCAATCGTACATCGCGGCTTCGCCTTGGCCGCTTTCGGCGATCACGTCCACTAAGCCGATATCGTGCAATTCCTCGGCCGAATAAATCCGCCCGCTTAAAATCATCTGCTCTGCTTTTTGTCGGCCGATGCGCCGGGTGATCAGGCTATACGCCCCCATGCCCGGAAATAAATTGAAGAGCACTTCCGGTAACCCCATTTGTACATGTTTTTCCGCGATGATGATGTCGCTTGAAAGCGCGGCCTCCATGCCACCGCCGAGTGCATCTCCCTGAACGAGAGAAATCGTGGTGATAGGCAACTCGTAGTTAACGATATTCGGATACAACACGTCGATGCATGCTGTTGCGTACCGCAACAACTTCTCACGATCCCAATTGACGATGAGCGACTTGAACAGGCTTAGATCTCCGCCTAAGTTGAACGTCCCCGGTACGGCGGAATTGAGCACCAAATAATTGAGCGAATGCAACTTGGCGTTGATCGCAATCATGCCGCCGGTCGCTTTGACGAGGGTTTGTGCCTCCCTCAGGTTCTCTAGAAGCTCCGGCGTAAAACAAGGCCTGGGGGAAGGCTTCATAGTTAACCAAATTATGCCGAATTCTGGCTCGAACTGCGTCACAAGTTGGTTGTACTCACGGTCGAGTAAATTCATTTGCTCGGAAATTGCGTTCATGTGGGCACCTATTTCATTAAGTTTTGGGTTAGGTAAAGCGAAAAATATCGACGGTTTCCAGTCCAGACTGGAAATTCGAAGGCAGCGCTTCTGATGGGTAAAGCCGCATAGGATCGACTTTGGTAGCCTGATTTTTAGGTATCAGTTGGTCGGGAAAACAAGTTCGGTTCGGAGCAACGCATAGTGATCCCATTTCGCCACCGCCTCCCAGATCCCGCAGCCAAGCGGGTTACCTTTTTGGCGGGGCAATTGTAGGACACTATGTCGAGTACACTATCAAAAATTTGTTAAAGATTGCAAACTTTTTTATCGGCGGCAGTTTTAGCTGGAAACGAAGGAAATTCTACTGAATCCAGCGCCTCATTTTCCTTTCGAGTTTGGGCTTATTGAATGATCAATCACGGTCTTGCGCCGCCATCCGATTGGGTCCAACGCTGGTGTCGAGAAATCAGCACGGCAGGGTGGGTGCTGGATTTGGCGTGCGGCCAGGGCCGCCACTCACGGCTTTTGCTTCAGCGCGGCTATCGTGTGCTGGCCGCCGACCAAGACGTTTCCGGATTGGCGGATTTGCAGGGCCAACCCAATTTCGAGTCGATGCAGGTTGATCTGGAAACTAAACCATGGCCATTCGAGCCGCAGAGTTTTGATGCAATCGTCGTTACAAATTATCTTTTTAGGCCTAAGTTGCCGCGATTGATGGCCGCACTAAAGCCCGGTGGCGTATTGATTTACGAGACCTTTGCCGACGGAAACGGCCAATTCGGCCGTCCCAGCAACCCGGATTTTTTGCTGCGGCCCGGTGAATTACTGCATGTTGTCAGCGCGGCTGGGAGAGTGGTCGCCTATGAAGATGTTTACGTCGATAGCCCCAAACCCGCCCTGGTTCAACGCATCTGTGCAGTTAGAAACGGCGGCACGCCGCGTTATTTTCCCGCGCCAAGCAATTAGGGTAAACTCGCGTTTTATTTGATTGTTTTGCCATGATTCAAGGAAGTATCGTCGCCATCGCCACACCGATGTTCCCCGACGGAAGCATTGACTACGAGCGATTAAAAAGCCTGGTGGAATTTCATGTGGTTTCGGGAACCAACGCGATCGTTGCGGTGGGCACCACCGGCGAGTCTCCCACAGTGAGCATGGAAGAAAACGTTGCGATAATCGGCGCGGTGATTGAGTATGCGAGTGGTCGAGTGCCGGTGATTGCCGGCACCGGCGCGAATTCCACCAAAGAAGCCATTGAACTTTCGCAACAGGCGAAAGCCATCGGTGCGAAATATAGTCTATCGGTCGTGCCGTATTACAACAAGCCATCCCAAGAGGGGATGTATCAGCACTTTAAGGCAATTGTTGAGGCGGTGGATTTGCCGCAAATTCTCTATAACGTACCCGGACGCACCGTCGCTGATTTGCACAACGATACGACTATGCGGCTGGCGCAAATTCCCGGCGTGATCGGTATTAAAGACGCGACCGGTAATTTAGAGCGCGCTGCCGATTTAGTGCGCCGTGCGCCGCAAGATTTCGCGTTGTACAGCGGCGACGATGGCACCGCCCTGGCCTTCATGATGATGGGCGGCCATGGTGTGATTTCGGTGACTGCGAACGTCGCGCCGGCGTTAATGGCAACGATGTGTTGTGCGGCGTTGCAAGGCGATTTCGTTGCCGCGCGCGCCGCGAACGATCGCTTGCAAGCGTTGCACCGCGATCTGTTCGTTGAGGGTAATCCGATTCCGGTAAAATGGGTGCTCGAGCAAATGGGCAGAACCGGTCCAGGCATGCGGTTACCTCTTACGCCGCTGTCAGCCACGTACCATAGCCGCTTGCGCGAGGCGATGCGCGCAGCCGGAATTGATTAATGCAAAAAAAATCGCCCACTTTAATTCCCCGTCCGCTCTTTCCGAGGTTTGCCTAATGAAGTCTTCTATGCGCGTCATGGTCGCGTCACTATCCCTGCTTTTTGCTTTCGGTTGCAGCACCCAGTCTTCGTTTTTGGAAAGCAAAAAAATCGACTATAAATCCGCCGGACAGATTCAGCCGCTTGAGATTCCGCCGGATTTGACTTCCCCCTCGGCCGATGACCGATTTAGCGTTCCCGATGGAAAAGGCCCAGCGAGCGCGACCTTATCGAATTATGACGGTGAAAAGAAAGCCGGCTCAACCGATAAAACTGCAAAAGTTTTGCCAACAAACAGCAAGATCAAAATCGAGCGTGATGGTAGCCAGCGCTGGCTAAAAATCAACATGCCGGCCGAAGAGCTTTGGCTGCAGGTAAAGGATTTTTGGCAAGAGTCCGGATTTATTTTAAAAGTGGATGCGCCGGAAGCCGGGGTGATGGAAACCGACTGGGCGGAAAACCGCGCCAAGATTCCGCAAGACATTGTGCGCAGCACGATCGGCAAAGTGTTCGATGGCCTGTACTCCACCGGCGAGCGCGACAAATTTCGCACCCGCTTGGAGCGCGGC
>JANOGO010000355.1:0-11857 GCA_031406045.1 Pseudomonadota bacterium | reverse complement strand
CCGAATGAAATTTCACCAGTTCATGCACCTTAATCGATGGCACGACTTCCCATGGTAGCAAGGTGCCGTTGATGACGCCTTTAGAAAGCGCGTCAGCCACTTGGGTGACCGGCATACCGACCGGCGTTGCGCCAAGCGCGGTCAGCAGCTTGTTGGTGATACGCGTTGGTGCACGAATCTTCAAGCCTTTTAAGTCAGCCAAGGTTTTGATCGGCTTATCGACCATATGAAAATGCGGCTCGTCGTGTTGATGAGTGGCGAGTAATTTCACGTCCTTAAATTCGGTTTTATCGAGCTTGTTGAGGTGCACGTATTCCCACAACGCGCGGCTGCCGCCCGAGGCGCTATTCACCATGAACGGCAATTCGAATACTTCGAACGCGGGGAAACGTCCGGCGGAATAACCGGCAACGGTCCAACCGATATCGACCACGCCGTCCTTGATTTGGTCGTAAATTTGCGGCGGCGTACCGCCGAGCTGCATCGAGGGATAAACCTGAACCTTCAGGCGCCCATTCGATTGTTTGTTAATCTTATCGGCCCAGACCGCCATAAATTTTGAATGGAACGGCGACATCGGCGGCAGAAAGTGATGCAGTTTTAGCGTAATATCCTGCGCCTGCGCAACGCCTGATAACGCAACTGCTGCGAGAAAAGCGACACCGATCAGTCGAAAAATTTGCGCGATACGTCGATACATTGTTGTTCTCCTAAAAAATCTTCTGGTCTGTTGTCTCGCATTGTCCCAGGTTTGGGCGTTGGGTAAAAGCGCGCGATCAGGTGGTTCGGTTGACGTGCCTGCAGAAGCAATACCCACGCGGCTCTCCAGGCAGGCATTGCCACGAGGCAAGTACGACGTGCCTCGTGGCCGACCTTGCTTAATCGATTGTTGCGCCGGATTCCTTCACGATCTTCGCCCACTTCGCCATCTCGGATTTCAGCATCGCTGCGAATTGCTCGGGATCGCTGACGAATGGTTCGGCGCCTTGCAGCGCGAGCTTGCTTTTCACATCCGCACTATTCAGCGCGGTGATGATCGCGGCGTACAATTGCGCGACAATAGGCTTGGGCGTGCCGGCCGGGGCGAATAATCCATACCAGGGATCGGCGCCGAAACCCGGCACCGTTTCGCCGATAGTTGGTACTTGCGGCAGTGATGCGATGCGTTTTTTCGTCGCGGCGCCGAGCACGATCAGTTGGCCACCTTTGACGAAGGAAATCGACGAGGGCATGCTAACAAATGCCAACGGCAATTCACCGCTCAACACGTCGTTCAGCGCTGCCGCCGCGCCTTTGTACGGAATATGCGCAATGGCGGTTTTTGCCTGGGCGTTAAACATCTCGCCGATTAAGTGATTGAACGTGCCGTTGCCGGCCGAGCCATAACTCAATCTACCGGGTTTGGATTTGTCGAGCGCGATCAGTTCCTTGACCGTTTTTGCCGAAAAGCTTGGATGCGCGACCAACAGATAAGGCGCGGTCGCCACCGGCGTGATCGGCACAAAGTCTTTGATCGGATCAAAGCCGGGCTGTTTGTACAACATGGGATTGACCAGCATCACGCTGCTCAACGCGAGGAACAAGGTGTAGCCATCTTTAGGCGCTTGCGCTGCCGCTTGCGCGCCGATGTTGCCGCCCGCGCCCACTTTGTTATTGACGATAAATTGCTGCTGCAAATTTTCCGATAGCTTTTGCGCGACGATGCGCGCGATGGCGTCGTTGCCGCCGCCCGCTGCTTGCGGCACGATCAGCGTAACGGACCGAGTCGGATAGGTTTCGGCGTGCGCGCTGCCAAAAATCAGCAGCGTTATTGCGACGACGGATTTGGCGAAACGGGAGAAAGAAATAATATCCATGCGAAAATTCAACCACGATTTGGTAAGCGAGCATGTTACACGACGTTGATCAAGGTTTCACTGCAGAAGGCAAACCCCTTCCCCTTCAAGGGGAAGGCTGGGATGGGGATGGGTCAGAAAGATCACGACGAGATTGCTTCGCTGCGCTCGCAATGACATGCCGTCATATTTACTATCGAAGCATCATTCTCTTCTCCCCAAGGCGTTGCGAAATTGTCATAATAGCGCGTGCTTGACCATTCCCAACGGAGATAAGAATGCAACAATCAGTGGCCACACCCGGCGGTTTTATGGGTTGGATCGACCGCAATTTTTTGCAATTGGGACGCGAAGTCCGTTTGAGTTTTTTGCCGCCATTGATGGTTTACGCGGCCTATGGTATTTCGGCGCTGACGGGAATCGTCGGGACGTTTTTCGTTAAAGATTATCTCGGCCTTTCCGCCGAATTTCTTGCGATGTTAGGATTTTGGCTCGGCATACCTTGGGCATTGAAAATGCCGGTCGGCCATTTGGTCGATCTATATTGGCGCTATAAAGCCGGGCTGGTTTACTTGGGTGCAATCTTGGTGGCTTGTAGCTTGTTGATTATGGTTGGGCTGTTGTCCAATCCGGACATGATGCGCCAAACCATGAGCGCCGAGAAATGGTTTGTGTTGTCCGCCCTGCTCGCTCCAATCGGCTATGTATTGCAAGACGCGGTGGCCGATGCGATGACGGTCGAAGCGGTGCCCAAGTTCGACGAATCGGGCCAGGCCATCGATGCAAAACTGCAACGCTCGATGCACACAACCATGCAAACCCTGGGCCGTGTGGCACTGATCGGCGGCGGCGTGATGGTTGCGTTGGTGAACGTGATTTTATTGGAAGGCGTGCAGGATTTGCCGAAGGACCAACAAGCAGCCGTATATTCAAAAATCTATTTGCTGGCGTTAATCATCCCATTGGTTTCTATTATCGGCGTCACGTTAGCAGGACACTTGCGCCGCCGCGAACGCAATCGCTTGCGCGCGCAAAGCTTGAGTGAGGAAGAAATCCGCCGCCGTACTGAAGTTCAGTCGGAGAAACCGGCGGTGAATTGGTGGGTCTTAGGTGGTGGAATCGTTTTCGCATTCATATCCATTGTCGTGGGCTTGAGCAATACGCCGTTCTTAAAAACCTACGGCCAAGAAA
Organism: Pseudomonadota bacterium; assembly: GCA_031406045.1. Lineage (GTDB taxonomy): Bacteria > Pseudomonadota > Gammaproteobacteria > Burkholderiales > JALYOK01 > JALYOK01. The sequence goes on along the minus strand of JANOGO010000355.1, from coordinate 8,831 downwards.
TGATCTTCGTCACGTCGATGTCGATTATTCTTTTTTTAATGTGGCGCTTACTGCGCGAGTTAGGCCCGGACGCGCGCGCGACGTTGCTTGGCACCGCCATCGTAATTTTTGTGTTTCGGGCATTGCCCGGCACCGGCGCCGGCTCGCAGTGGTGGGCAATCGACGTACTCAAATTCGATCAAGAGTTCTTTGCCAAACTCTCGCTGCTCGGCAGCACACTGACGCTGATCGGCCTATTTGTCTTCCGGCGCTTCATGGCGGAAAAATCGATTTTTTACATCGCCGGATTCTTGACGATCATCGGCACTCTACTTGCACTACCCACGGTCGGGATGTATTTCGGCCTGCACGAATGGACCGCCGCGCGAACCGGCGGATTGGTCGACCAACGCTTCATTGCGCTGATCGACACCGCGCTGGAATCGCCGCTCGGCCAAATCGCCATGGTGCCGATGCTGGCGTGGATTGCGAATTCCGCACCGGCGCATTTGAAAGCGACTTTCTTTGCAGTCATGGCGTCGTTCAGCAACTTAGCTTTGTCGCTGAGTAACCTCGGCACGAAGTACATGAACAAAATTTACACCGTGACCCGCGAGGTGAAGGATCCAACTAACGGCGCCATCACGACGGCGGCCGATTATAGCCAGCTCGGGTCGCTGTTCATTGTGGTAATTTTGATCGGATTGATCTTGCCGTTCATCGCCATTGCGATCGCCAAAATATTTCGTTGGCGTAGCGCGTAACGAATGGGCGCGGTAAGCGTTAGCGAACATTATGGCCAACCCGATCTCGGGCGGAGAATCCTCGACGCACTGCAAAAAGCTGAGAAAAATCTAGACGCGCTAACGATTGACGACCTCGCAGCGGTCGATCAATTTCACGTTCGCGGCAAACAATCGACCATAGATCTCGCCCAACTCGCAGGAATCTCGTCCCAACAAACAATACTTGATGTCGGTGGTGGCCTAGGTGGACCGGCACGCACGCTGGCGTCGCTGTTTGGCTGCGACGTGACGGTCGTCGATTTGACCGAAGAATATTGCAGCGTTGGCGAAATGTTGACGGCGCGCGTTGGGTTATCGGATCGCGTTCACCATCGGCACGCCAATGCGTTGAATCTCCCGTTTCCCGATGCCAGTTTCGATGTCGTGTGGACCCAACACAGCACCATGAACATAGAAGACAAACCCAGTGTTTATGCGCAGTTCCAGCGAGTTTTGCGCCACGAGGGGCGCTACGTCTCGCAGGAGATTATGCAAGGCGCTATGACGCCGGTCTATTTTCCGGTGCCATGGGCACGCGATCCGGCGATCAGTTTTTTACAAACTCCCAGCGTAACCCGAACACAAATCGAGAGCGCCGACTTTACCGCGCTGCATTGGATCGACGAAACAGCCAGCGCCCGCGATTGGTACGATAAACGCGTTCAAACCGCGTCAACGGGCTTACCAACGCTGGGAATTCACCTGTTGCTGGGCGAAGACATGATGGCGATGTCGCTCAATCAAATTCGCAACTTGAACGAACACCGCATCGCCATTATTCAAGCGGTTTTTCAGAAAGCCTAACCGCTGGCTAACTTCCGCTCGACAAACTCCAAGCGATCCTGCCCCCAAAATATTTCGTCGTCGATCACAAAACTCGGCGCGCCGAATACCTGGCGGTCCATCGCTTCTTGCGTGAACCCGGCATACTTCGCTTGAATCTCGCTGGATTGCGCTTGGGCAATCAATTTCGCGCCATCCAGTCCTTGCTCGTTGGCGATCATCGTTAAGGTTTCGACATCGGCGATATTGCGCTCCTGTTCCCAAACGCCGCGCAACAACGCAAACGTTAGTCGCATCGCCGTTTCGGAATTCTGCATCGATGCAGCGACGATGCAACAGGATGCCAGATCGCTCGGCGCCGGAAAAAATTTAGGCCGCATGGTCAACGGCATTTTCAAATGATCACGCCAGCGCGCTAACTCCATCAGCCGATAGGCCTGGCGTTGCGGAGCGCGCTGCGGCAAAGGCAAACCACCGGAGACCGGAAAAATTTTCCCGAGGTCCATCGGTTTAACATTCACGGTCGCGCCATATTTTTTTGACATTGCCGCGAGGCGCGGATGACCCAAATAAGTCCAGGGGGAAATCGGGGAAAAATAATAATCGATAGTCTTGCTCACAAAAAACCTCGTTTCGTTTTCATAAAAGGCGACCGTCAATCGATTGCAATGGTTTCCGGCCAATGGAGATTGTATGAGACATGGCGGATGGATGGGTGAACATTTTAAAACACGCCTCTTTAACCTTGGTATAGTGTGACCAATTGTCGTAAGTCTCGCTGCAACGATGGACATCCATAGCGCCAAACAGAAATTCGGAAACGTCTCGAAGCAATTGGCGATCGCGTATCTTGCGTTTGCCGTTTGTTTATTTGCGACGCTAGTGTCGTGGCATATTTCCCGGCAGCATGCGGTCGACAGCGCCCGTGAGAAATTCAATCAAGAAGTCTACACTTCCCGTAACGCGATCAACCTTCGCATGCAAAGCTACGAACAGATTTTGCGCGGCGGTGTCGGTCTTTTTTCCGCGTCGATCGATGTCAGCCGCGACGAATGGCAGCGTTACGTTTCGTCATTAGATGTCGAACAAGCGTATCCCGGCGTGCAAGGTATTGGCTACGCGCCCGTGGTCACGCAGGAAGATAAAGCGCTTTATCTCGCGGCGATCCGGCGCGATGGATTTGAAAATTACGAAATTCATCCGCCGGGTGAACGAAAAATATATGTTCCGGTGCTTTATCGCGAACCGTTGGAAGTTTTAAATCGCCGCGCGCTCGGATTCGATATGTTCTCCGAACCCATTCGGCGTAAAGCCATGGAACTCGCCGGCGATAGCGGCACGGCGGCGTTGTCCGGCAAAGTGCAACTCGTCGTTAAGAATGAGGCGAGCAGCCCCGCCAGCGTCATCATGTATTTGCCGGTGTACGAGCACAACACCGCGCCGATCACCATCGACTCCCGCCGCGCGGCCTTGAAAGGATTTGTATTCGCACCATTCCGAGTCGACGAGTTGATCGAAGCGACAGTGGGCGAGCGCCTAGAAGAATCAGGACTTGATCTAGAACTCTTCGACAGCGTTGCGATCGATAAGAAAACGCTGCTGTTCGATCGCGATGGCGAACCGTATTTTGAAATGAAGAATTTTCATCCGCTGTTTTCGGTGCAGCAAACGTTGGAAATCGGCGGCCGGCCGTGGACCCTGGAAATACACTCGTTGCCGCCCTTCGAAAAAGCCATCGACCGCACTAAATCGTCGCTCATACTGGGTGGCGGAACGCTGCTCAGTTTCCTGTTGTTCGGCTTTCTCTATTCGGTTACGACGCAACATGAAAATGTTAAAGGCCGCGCATCGCAATTGACCCAAGATCTGCAACAAAGCGAGGAGCGCTTTCGCCATCTCGCTTATCACGATTCCCTCACCGGTTTGCCGAATCGTGCGCTATTGAATGACCACGGCGTGCGCGCCCTGGGCCGTGCGCGGCGCGGGCGCAATCACGTCGCGATTCTGTTCATCGATTTGGATCGCTTCAAAACCATTAACGATTCGCTTGGGCACAGTGTCGGCGATGCATTGCTGCAAGAAGTAGCTCAGCGCATTCGCCGCACGATACGCGAATTCGATACCGTCGCACGCATGGGCGGTGACGAATTCGTCGTGCTGCTGACCGATCTCGCCGACCCGGCGGCGGCCGGTGGCGTCGCGCAGCATATTCTCGAGTCGCTGTCCAAAGTCACGATCATTGAAGGGCATCCATTACACGTCACGCCGAGCATCGGTTTGAGTTTATTTCCGGATGACGGCAGCGATTTTGACGAACTATTAAAATATGCCGATGCGGCGATGTATCGCGCCAAGGAGAACGGCCGCAATGGCTACCAATTCTTCACCAGCGAAATTAATGCGCTCGCCCACGGCCGATTGACGGTTGAAACCGGATTGCGGCGCGCGTTGGAAAATCACGAATTTGAATTGCACTACCAGCCGCAAATTGCGATCGATGGCGGCGCGCTCATCGGCGCCGAGGTGCTGCTGCGCTGGCGCCATCCGCAGCGCGGCCTGATCATGCCCGATGAGTTTATTCCGATCGCCGAAGATACCGGCCTGATCGTGCCGATTGGCGAGTGGGTATTGCGAACCGCTTGCGCGCAGTTTAGCGAGTGGCAACGTCGCGGTCTGCCGCCGTTTCGCCTCGCGATTAATTTATCGGCGCGGCAACTGCGTCAGAAAAATTTACCGAGCATCATTCGAGATATCCTCGCCACCCATTCCATCAATCCTGCGGATCTTGAACTGGAAATTACCGAAACCAGTTTGATGCAAAATACCGACGGCGCGGCCGTTGCGCTGCAAGAATTAAAGTCACTGGGCGTCAAACTTTCGCTCGACGATTTTGGCACGGGTTACTCGAGCCTAAGTTACTTGCGGCGTTTTCCAATCGATACGTTAAAGATCGATCGATCATTCGTTCGCGATATTTCGACCGATGCCGGCGACGCGGTATTGGTTCGCGCGATTATAGATTTAGCCCATAGCTTGGGCATGTCGACGGTTGCGGAAGGCGTGGAAACGTCCGAGCAGCTTTATTTCTTGCGCTCGAACGACTGTAATTTTGCGCAAGGCTATTTCATCGGCAAACCATTGATAGCCGACGCATTCACCGCCGACAACATCCAAAGAAAGTCGTCCGGGCCCTCCATGAAGTCGCGCGCAACCACCTAAGGAAGCTCTGATTTATTCCGATTTCGTCGCAATCTTGCGTTGCTCAGGAAAAATTGTTCCTTACATATCAAACATATGCGGCGTCACAATTTTTCCTTCGCGCCTTGTCTTGCTTAGAACTCGAAATAAATCAGAGCTTCCTTAAGTCATTGCGCCAGGAGCCAATGGCCCAAGGCCACCCAGTAAGGACGCGACTGTTGGCGCGATTAGAATTGCGCTTCGCTCAATGCAAAGACACTTTCCGCGCCATTCACAACCTCAACGCTGAGCGCACGCGCTTTCGGCAAAATGTGTTCCGCGTAAAATCGCGCCGTGCCCAGTTTTGCTTTGTAAAAATCCGCATCGCCTTTACCGGCAGCTAATTGTTTTTGCGCGATGATCGCCGCGCGTGCCATTTGCCAACCACCCAGCACATAACCGGCGCACATCAAATACGGCACCGCGCCGGCTGCGGGCAACCGCGGATCTTTGAGGGAATTTTCGCCCAGCCACACACTTGCTTCGCCCAATGCATTGCCGGCTTTAACCAGCGCATAGCCGATCGCACTACAGTTAACGTCGGGCATTGCAACCGCCTCTTTCGCGGTTTCGCCAATCGTTGCGAGCAACGCACGCAGGGTCAGCCCGCCATCGCGGACTAGCTTGCGGCCGATCAGGTCTAGCGCTTGAATTCCCGTTGTACCTTCGTAAATCGTCGTGATGCGCGCATCGCGCAGATGTTGCGCTGCGCCGGTTTCTTCGATGAAGCCCATACCGCCATGAATTTGCACGCCGGTGGACGCGATCTCAATACCGAGCTCCGTACTCCAACCTTTAACGATGGGAATCAACAATTCACCCAACAATAAATGGCGCTTGCGCTGCTCGGCATCGGGGTGATGCTTGGCGATATCGAATAGCGCGGCAGTGCTGTAAAACATCGCGCGCATTGCCTCGATCTGTGATTTCATCGTCATCAACATACGGCGCACATCAGGATGATTGATGATCGTGACGCGATCACCGCCCTTCTTCGCGATTTCGGTTCCTTGCACGCGGTCCTTCGCATAGCTCAAGGCTTTTTGGTAAGCGCGCTCGGCGATCGATAAACCCTCCAGGCCCACGGCAAAACGCGCAGCATTCATCATCACGAACATGTATTGCAGGCCGCGATTTTCCTCGCCGATCAAATAACCGATCGCACCGCCGCCGTCGCCGAACGCCAGCACGGCCGTCGGGCTGCCGTGAATGCCAAGCTTGTGTTCGATCGATACGCAGCGCACATCGTTGCGTTCACCCAAACTGCCATCGGCGTTCACCAAAAATTTCGGCACGATGAAAAGCGAAATGCCTTTGACCCCTTCCGGCGCATCGGGTGTGCGCGCGAGCACGAGGTGGACGATGTTTTCCGCCATGTCGTGTTCGCCGTAGGTGATGAATATTTTCTGACCGGAGATACGATAGTGATCACCTTCCGGCACGGCGCGCGAGCGCAGCGCCGCGAGATCGGAGCCGGCTTGCGGCTCGGTCAAATTCATCGTGCCGGTCCAATCGCCGGCGATCATTTTATGCAAATAACGCTGTTTCAATTCCGGCGTCGCGCACAATTGAATCGCTTCGATCGCACCTTGCGTTAACAACGGACAAAGCGAAAACGCCATATTCGCCGCGCCGAACATTTCTTCCACCGGCGTGGAGACCAAAGCAGGAAGCCCTTGTCCGCCGTACTCCGGTTCGCAGCGCAATTGATTCCAACCACCTTCGACGAACTGGCGGTAGGCTTGTTTGAAACCATCGGGCGTCGTCACGGCGCCGTCATGCCACTTCGAGCCTTGTTGATCGCCGCTCCAATTTAGCGGCGCCAGCACATCGCCGGCGAGTTTGCCCGCCTCGTCGAGAATCGCGTCGACCAAGTCCGGCGTGACCTCTTCGCAGCCGGGCAACGACGACACGGCGCCAAGGCCGACCAATTCGTGCAACACGAACTGCATATCTTTTCGAGGGGGTGTGTAGCTCATGATTTATCCAGTTCCGCTGTAAATTCGGGAATGGCTTGGAACAAATCAGCAACCAACCCGTAGTCTGAGATTTGAAAAATCGGCGCTTCGGCATCTTTGTTAATCGCGACGATGACTTTGCTGTCTTTCATACCGGCCAGATGCTGAATCGCACCGGAGATGCCGACCGCGATGTAAAGATCCGGCGCGACGACTTTACCGGTTTGGCCGACTTGGTAATCGTTCGGCACAAAGCCGGAATCCACCGCGGCGCGCGATGCACCTAGCGCTGCGCCCAATTTGTCTGCGAGCGTTTCGAGCATTTTGAAATTTTCGCCGTTTTGCATGCCGCGCCCGCCGGAAATGACGATTCGCGCCGCGCCCAATTCCGGGCGCTCAGACTTGGTCAATTCTTGGCCGACAAATTCGCTCAGGCCCGCATCGGCCGCGGCGCTGATGCTTTCGATTTCCGCGTTGCCATTGCCGCTTGCCGCATTGGGAAATGCCGACGTACGTATTGTCAGCACTTTCACCGCATCTTTCGATTGCACAGTCGCCAACGCATTGCCCGCATAAATTGGCCGCACGAAGGTATCAGCCGATTCCACGGAAATCACATCGGAAACTTGCGCGACGTCGAGCAACGCGGCAACACGCGGCATCACATTCTTGCCGGATGTCGTCGCTGGCGCGAGGATATGGGAAAATCCGGAAGCCAAACCGACAATCAAGCTAGCAAGATTTTCGCCAAGGCCGTGGCCATAGTGCGCTGCATCAGCTACTAATACTTTCTTAATGCCGTCAATTTTTGCTGCGTTAGTGGCCGCGGCTTGGCATTGATGACCCGCCACTAAAATCGAAATATCGCCACCAATTTTTTGTGCCGCAGAAACAGCGTTACCGGTCGCCGATTTCAGGCTCGCGTTATCGTGTTCCGCAATAATGAGTATGTCCATTCTTTCTTCCTTCAGGTTCTTTGCATTGTGCGTGGACAATCACGCGCGTCGCATCTCTTCAGTTTGCTTCCTGGATCCCCGCCTTCGCGGGTATGATTTAGCGCTTCGCGTCCCATTATCCTGTACGTGGATCCCCGCCTTCGCGGGTATGATTTAGCGCTTCGCGCTAAATCACCTTCGCTTCGTTCTTAAGTTTCGCCACGAGTTCGGCGACATCTTTGACCATTACGCCGCCTTTGCGCTTTGGCGGCTCGACCACTTTCAACGTCGTTAAGCGCGGCGTGACATCGACGCCCAAGTCGGCGGGTTTGAAAATATCGAGTTGTTTTTTCTTCGCCTTCATGATGTTCGGCAGCGTCGCGTAGCGCGGCTCGTTCAAACGCAAATCCGTGGTGATAATCGCCGGCAATTTGATCGCGATCGTTTCCAAACCGCCGTCGACTTCGCGCGTCACTTTGGCGATGGCGCCGTTAACGTCGACTTTCGATGCAAATGTTGCTTGCGACCAACCGAGCAACGCGGCGAGCATTTGCCCGGTTTGATTAGAATCGTCGTCGATCGCTTGCTTACCGAGAATAATCAACTGCGGTACTTCTTTATCAGCGACGGCTTTCAATAATTTTGCGACGGCGAGCGGTTGCAACTCCGCGTCGCTCTCGACCAGAATCGCGCGGTCGGCACCCATCGCCAGTGCCGTGCGCAAGGTTTCCTGACATTGCGTGACGCCGAGCGACACCGCGACAATCTCCGTCACCACACCTTTTTCTTTGAGCCGAATCGCTTCTTCGACGGCAATCTCGTCGAAGGGATTCATGGACATTTTCACATTCGCCAAATCAACGCCGGAACCATCGGCCTTGACCCGCGCTTTGACGTTGTAATCGATCACGCGCTTAACCGCGACGAGGGCTTTCATTCGATTGTTGCCTCAAGCTAGATAAAACGTGATTTTAGCATTCCGGGTTGCGGCGTACCAATTTGTTAGCCTTAGGTGCAGGGTGAATTTGCCCTTCAAAGAATTTTAAGCCAAACCATAGGGTTAATCTAACAAGCTGGACAACGCTCAGCCTTCCCTGTATAAATCACGGGATGGAATCGGCGGAATTTACAAACAAAGCGTTGTCGGAGCTGCA
>JANOGO010000346.1:0-2781 GCA_031406045.1 Pseudomonadota bacterium | reverse complement strand
TTGCGTTTGGCGGAATCCTGATTGCCCTCGCGGCAACCTCGAACCAAACCACGACGCGCATGCTGCGGCTGCGATTCGATAACGAGCGGCTGGTCGCGAATTTGTCGGAATCTCATGCGCAAATGTCCAAGCTCAATGTGGAGCTACGAAAGAATAACGGTGCGTTGCAGAAGGCGCTAGAAAAAATCAGCTTGATGGCGACCCGTGATGAACTGACCAATTGCCACAACCGGCGCTATTTAATGGAATTTTTGGCGCGCGAAAAATCCCGTTCCGATCGCACCGAAACGGTGTTCTCAGTTGCGGTCATTGATCTGGATTATTTTAAGCGCATCAACGATTCCTACGGCCATCTCGCCGGTGACGATGTACTCCGGCAAGTCGTCACGTTGATTCAGCGCCATGTCCGCGCCACCGATTGTTTCGCGCGCTTCGGCGGTGAAGAATTTGCGTTGGTTTATTCTGCAACGCTGCTAGAGGAAGCGCAGCAAAGCGCCGAACGTTTGCGTCAAGAAATCAGTACCACCGCGATCGCCTGTGAGTCCTTCAGCATCTATACCTCGGTTTCGATCGGCATCGCCGAGTTTCGTAAAGATGACGATATCGCTGATTTATTGCGCCGCGCCGATCAAGGCTTGTACGTGGCGAAGAGCAGTGGCCGCGATCGCGTGATCGCAATGAGCCGCGACCAAATCTCCAAAGAATCCGGCACCATTCCGCACTAAGGCATCGTGCCAGGAGGCGCGTCCTGCCTTGATCTGCAAGGCATGTGCCTGGAAAGCCTCGTCCAGTGCGCCGTGGCTTGCCATCTATTAGCTAATAGTTTTTTCAAGCATTTAACCCCGCCCGGATATTTCCGCGTTTACAGCGTTGTCCTCATCACCATAAAGGCACGCCATGAAACGCTATTTGTTCGCAGCATCCCTACTCCTTGCATCGGCCCAATGTTGGGCAATCGGCGATCTCGCCGATGTATCGGTTTACGATCGTAATCAAGGCCGCAACTTACCCATTTACGAACACGATGGCCGTTACTACGTTGCCGGCAAACCCGGTAATCGCTATCAAATTATTCTGCGCAACCAATCGCCTCAAGAACTATTAGCCGTCACCTCGGTGGATGGCGTAAACGTCGTTTCCGGTGAAACGGCACATTGGCAGCAAAGCGGTTACGTCATTGAACCGTACCGCCAGACCGATATTAAAGGCTGGCGCAAAAATTTGAATCAGGTCGCGCAGTTTTACTTTACCGCGCTATCGAATTCTTATGCCGCACGCACCGGGCGGCCCGATCACGTCGGCGTCGTCGGCGTCGCGCTATTTCGTGCGCGCAGCCAGCCGCCGGTTACCGAATATCACGATGAAGAATTAAGCGAAGGTCGTGACGGTGCGGCCGATAAATCCGCGGCTGAAAGTCAGGCCTCGCCAAGTGCCAGTGCTCGAGGCAGCGCGCCACGCGCAAAAGCGGAAAAGAAAATCGGTACCGGCCATGGCCAAAAAGAAACGTCGCACACGCGCTACGTCGATTTCGAGCGCGCCGCCGAGACGCCGGACGAAGTGATAACGATTTATTACGACAGCTATCAGAACTTGCTCGCGCAAGGCGTGATTCCGCGTCACCGCACGGCGCAAGTGCCTACGCCGTTCCCCGGCCAATTTGTGCCGGATCCCCAATAAGCGTTAAAGGAAAACACCATGATGAATCGAAACCGAAATAATTTTCTTGCGGCGCTCGCGCTGATATTGACGCTGGCCGCTTGCACGGCGGGCAATAAGCAAACCGTCCCCGGCCAAGACGCAAAAGCCCCGCCACCGATTGAAAAAGAGGTTGATCTAGAGAAGCGCGACGAGCCACGAGATCGCGCCGATCTCCAACAAGCGCCGGCAAAATCAGGCGTAACTCACTCTGAGACGGCGCGATCAGTCGCCAAGCATAAACTCGCAAGGCCAGCCGCAACGCCGGCGGCCGGTGCGGTGATGGCTGAAGCGAGCGTCGATGATTCCGCAATTTTAGATAACGAAAAATACGCACACCTGGATCAGAACGGGATTTTGCAAGTCAGCGAGCATCCGGTTTCCACGTTCAGCATCGACGTCGACACCGGCGGCTATTCAAACGTGCGGCGCATGCTCAAAGCGGGCCAATTGCCGCAGCAAGACGCGGTGCGCATCGAAGAAATGATCAATTATTTCACGTACGATTACCCGCTGCCGCAGGACAAAAACGTGCCGTTCAGCGTGACGACGGAAATCGCGCCCTCGCCGTGGAATCAACATACCCATTTGCTGCAAATCGGCATTAAAGGTCAAGACATCGCCAAGCAAATGCTGCCCCCTGCGAACCTAGTATTTTTGATCGACGTCTCCGGCTCCATGGGCCCGGCAGAGCGGTTGCCATTGCTGCAATCGGCGCTGAAACTGTTGACCAAGCAATTGCGCGAACAGGATCGCGTCGCGATTGTCGTCTATGCCGGTGCATCCGGCGTCGTGTTGGAGCCGACCAACGATAAGGCAAAAATTTTCGCGGCGCTGAATCGCTTGCAATCCGGCGGTTCGACCAATGGTGCGGCGGGCATTGATCTGGCCTACGCCGTAGCGAAACAGGCGTATATTCCCAAGGGCATCAATCGCGTGTTACTCGCAACCGACGGCGATTTTAACGTTGGCACCGTCAGTTTCGAAGCGCTGAAATCCTTGATCGAAGAAAAGCGTAAAAGTGGAATTTCGTTAACGACTCTCGGCTTCGGCATGGGCAGTTACAACGGCGAGCGTAACTACAAC
>JANOGO010000327.1:0-28269 GCA_031406045.1 Pseudomonadota bacterium | reverse complement strand
GGCTTACGCCGGAGCTGAATTGCTGCACCCATTTGTCGCCTCACACTCGGAATCGCTATTGTAGCGCGTCATTGAAAACCAAACTATCGCATAGGTTGATTTGGGTTGTGAAACGGGCTAGTTTTTTAGCGCGGTACCGGGTCCGCTTGAAGGGCAATTCGCTCGCCGCGAGCAGGAATAATTGCCTCCGAGCGTACTTCAATTCTTGCAAAATAGTCTTCCTAAGATGGTGGTGCTTTCAGGTAAGGCGGTCTCTCTAAAAAAACGTTTGGACATTGTCAAGCAAGTAATCGATGCAAAAGTTGATCGTCAGCAAAGAATCAGCTAATTCATTAAGGTAGGGAATCTAGGAATACTTAAATCAACGGAAGAACGAAATGCCCACCAAAATAAGACCCGCGATAAGCCAAAAATGCCATAGCGTATTTATTCTTGACGGATCCAGTTACATGGGCATCAACCTATTGCACCCGAATCAGAAATTTTTCGCGTATGGGTCGATGGTAACTGATGATGACGAAGCGAGAAATTTTGTCATCGTTTTGGTCGGACATCGTTTGCGCCCGCGATTTTTCGTTACGGTCGGTATGAATTTGCAAATTAAATGGCGTAGTTTTACTTACATTAATTTGGCGTAATTGTGCGGCCGATCCATCGTCACACCGCGGCCGCCTGCAAATGGATCGTATCGCGTGGCGCGGCGCGCTTGCCGTGCTGACGAATGGTAATATCCACATCGCAACCGAGCCGAGTCAACAGCCGCATCAGGCGTTCCACGGAGACATCGCGAAATTGACCATTGAGCAGCCTTGATACATCGGGCTGACTGAGCCCCAAGCGTTTTGCGGCGGCGACTTGCGTGAGCTTTTGCCCGGTGATGGCGCCTTGAATTCGGCTCACCAGTTTTGCTTTGAGCAAATGTGTTTCGGCGTCGACATAACCGAGGTCTTCAAAGATGTTTGCGCTGCCGCGCACGATGTCCGTATTTTTATCTTTGGTCATGATGCTTTTCCTTTGCCATACTGCATTTGATAATCAGTTTCGGCGGCTTTCAGTCGCCGGCGAATCATTTCCAGGTCTTCGGCCGGGGTTTTGATACCGGATTTGGATTTCTTCTGAAAAGCGTGCAACACGTAGATTGCCGATGGAAATCCCACCGTATAAACCGAGCGAAACGCATCACCGACATGATCAGTCACGATCTCAAGCACCCCGGCCCCACTGAAACCTTTGAGCGGTTTTGCGCTAGCGTGCTTTTCGCCTATCTGGGCCTGATACAACGCGTAGCCCATCGCGTCCTGCACTGAGTCGGGGAATGCGCGGAAATCTTTGTAGCTCGACGCAATCCAGCTTACGGGTTTGATGGGGTTATCGGCTATAGCCTAATTATGGTGGAAACACCATATATTAGCAAGAATGAATGCGCTACCGGCCCGAATAATGTTGAAGGTCCAAAGCTGCACGCCGCCCTCGGTTCATTGCTCGAATTTTCGGTCGCAGCGCGAATGAATGCGACGTTGCACGAAACTGAATAAATTTTCGAAACGCCGCGAAACTTGACGTTCGCGAACGTCGATTAAAAAAACTAAGCTTCGTCCGCAATGTGCGGAATTCGTAAATCGCCAACGCCGCTTCGCGGCTAATCCGCAACACCGCGTTGTGCGGTGCAATGAGTTGTTAATTGCGTGCGGGTGTCTTGCAAAAGAAATGTCTTCTCAAACCTTCACGGCCCCCGATGCGACTCGAGCGCGCTCCCGCGCGCGTTCTAATGTGGGGCGATCCAAGACACGATTGGCATAAACATTTAGTGAGTCGTGACCAAGCTCGATCCGCTAGGCTCTAACGCTTTTCTATTTCAAATTGAGATAACCAATTAGCCGTTTACGGATTGTGTTCGGAATTAAGCGTGATACACGCTGTATTGACGGGAGAATTTTGTCCCTAAGCAGGGTCAGGGCAACGTAGCCCTTGCTGTTAAAAGGCACGGAGAAATAATCAAGCCGCTTGTTGCAATCGGTCCAGGTAAGTTTATATCCACTCGCGGGTGGCATTAACTCTAGGACTTCAATGCCGCGCGCCTTACATGCTTCGATCACCATGCCCAAATGTAAGCGGCCTGGGCTGAATTCATCGTACGCGGCATCTCGCGCGGATAGGTACGCGTAGTATTTCCCCAAATAGGTGAAGCCCCATTGCGTCGCGATGCGATCGTCGCCGGCGGTCAAGGAAAATCCGAGCAATTCGATTTGCGAACTTTCGCTCAGGGATTCAATCGCACTACGAAAATCTGCATCGCGAAATGCCGGGCTGGTGCGGCCGAATTCGTGCATCCAATCCAGGCGACCGGCGAAGGCTTTGGAAATAATTTCGCCGACCTGCGCATGATCGCTTACGATGGTCGATCGCACTTCAGCGCGACGCCGCAAGCGGCTCAGCGCATTGCGTAGATTCTTGCGCGTCTTCTTATTGAGGGTTTCTGCGTAGTCGTCGAACGACGCGTGAGATCGCATGTCGACGAACACGGCGAGGTTCGCAAATTGGTGGCGCAAACCCATACTTGCCATAGCCACGTGCAGTGGCGTACCTTCCACGACTGCGTCGATTAATAAACCATCCGCGATTCGGCTTGCCTTCAATGTTTCGATAATCGCTGCAACACCCGGCGCGATGTCGCGCCGCTGCTGAAAAACAACGCCGGCAAATTGCCCAAACGGATCGTCGAGATTCTTGACGATCCAGGCGCCGGACATTTTTTGCAGCGACAACGGCCATAGGCCGACAAGCGTATCGCGTCGCCAGACCGTTGCGACGCACAATCGAAAGCGTTCGGGTGATCGTTGCAGGCGTATCTTCGCAACGTGCTCACACCAGGCATAGGATTGAAAAAACGGCGATTCATGATCGTTGCCAAGTTGATTAAAACGTTCCCAGTTTTCATTTAGGAGCGCCAACTCGGCGAGAGTCGTTACAAATCTAACCGATAGAATTTGTCCATCGGTAATTTCTTCTGGGACGATGGCGTCCAGCCTAGCATTCATCGGCGAAACTCGTACCCCGGAATTGTTTGTACACCGCGCGGCGCCTCGGGATCAACCCGAAAATCGACGTTCAGAATTTTGCGGCGCTTGTTTTGATGACCAGAGAGTTTGTATGCAGCGGCTAGACCAAACTTTGCCCAGTAGCCCGGGCCGCCGATCTGTTGCGAGCGCGGCGTCCAGCCGAGTCGATGACGCAAGACGCCGTTCGCATAGTTAACAAAATAAGTGCGGCGGATCGCGCGTGTGAAATGTTCGGTGGTAAAGGACACGTTAACGCAATCGCCATTGACGATACGATGCGGCGCATTCAGTGGCCAATGCAGCCACTGACCGGGCTGAAGGTCGTAAATCGTCGCATGGTCGTCGAAGCTTGGTTGGTAGGGCAGGGATATTTCATGCGCTTCACCGAGCGCGATGCGCTCAAGCGATGCCTGATCGAGAAAGGGCGGGCGATTGGGATAAACGTACACCTTCTTGTTGCCGCGTACTTGCCACAGCGTTTGGCCGGGGATATCGCAGTGGAAGTAGACCTGGATGTTCGGCGACGAAATTAAGATCGTCATTTTTTCAAGGTATGGCCGAAAGCCCGGTTGACGATGCGCGATTTCCGAATAAATTTCACGCAGTAATTCACGATATTGAGGCCCAGCTTTTTCCGGATGTAGCAACAAAATCCAGATTTGGCCATTCTTCACGGCATCCATCACGGCCTCGCCGGACACTCCGCTGATTTCTCCTTCGCGGCGGCTTCGAACATTGTGAGCATTGACGTCCATCGTGTTGACGTAATAGTCCTCGCGGCGCAAATTATCAAAAATACGTGCCAACGATTCCTCGGAAAACAGCGTGTGGCGGTGCAGATTGTGCTCGAGTTGTAACGGCACTGCGCCAAAGTCCGCGTGCCTAGTGCCGTTCCAGCCGATTTTTATCGAGTCATCCATGTCGCTAATGTCTATGTTGACCGATCGTGGCGGGTAAGTAGTTGGCGCGCCATGCCCATGACAAAGATCAGATTCGTTACCAGATAACGTCGCCACAAGCGCCGTGGCTCCTGGCCGAAGCGATAAAGCCACTCCAGCCCGGTACGCTGCATCCACATCGGCGCGCGCTTCAGTGTGCCGGCATGGTAGTCGAATGCGGCGCCAACGCCGAGCATCACTGCGTGGATTTTGCCGCGTTGGGCCGCCATCCACAGCTCTTGTTTCGGACAGCCGAGACCAACAAAAACCAGTTGTGCACCAGAGATATTTATCTGGTTGACCATCGCGTTATTTTCTTCCGCGCTCAGCGTGCGATAGGGCGGCGAAACCAAACCGACGATGCGAATGCGAGGAAATGCAGTATTTAATTTACTTTCCAGTTGCGCGAGGGTTTGCGTCGAGCTGCCGTAAAAAAATAGCTTGGTTTCGCTCCTGACTGAAGACTCGCACAATCGCCACATCAAATCCGGCCCATTGATGCGAGGCTGGCGGGAGAAGCCCAATCTGGCCAATGCCCATGCCACCGGCATACCGTCGGGCGTCGCCAGGTCGGCGCCGTTGATTACGTCGCGAAACTCGGGATCAAGGCTGGCGGTGACCACCGAATGCACATTGCACAGACAAACGTAACGCGACTCGCGCTGCTTCGCCCAAGACGCGATGCGCGCCAACGTCGCGTGCCAGGTAATTGCATCGATTTGGGCGCCAAGGATCGGTCCGCGCGTGCGAGGTTTAACCGGTTCCATAGTTAAGCGCCAGTTGTGTTTTGTTGGCCGAGATGGCATCGGTGTAAATTCCCATTAGGCGCTGATAGTTGCGCTGTGGTGTGTATTTCAATTCGTACTCGGCACGGGCTTTTGCGCCCATCTGTCGAATGATGTCCGGCCGCGCTTCGGCAAATCGAAGTTTGCTCGCCAGATCTTGTGCCGAACCGGGATCGAATAATAAGCCGGTTTCGCCATCGTCAATTAGTTCTGCGAGCGGCCCCAATCGGCTGGCGATGACGGGCAGCCCGCAAGCAAACGCTTCGACCAATGTGCGCGGGAAATGCTCAAAGGCGATACTCGGCATCACGAGGTAGGACGCCGCGTTCATGTGGGCGTACACCTGTTCCGCTGAGCATGAACCAAGGTAGCGAATTTGCTTCGTGTTTGAAATTAAATCCTGTTGCGGTCCCGCGCCGACGATGCTGCAGTTGACGTTAGGTGACAAGCGCAGCGCTTCAGCTAATACTTTTAACCCCTTTTCCTCTGATAACCGGCCGACAAATAGGCCGCCCTTACGTTCACTGTTTTGGGGTGGTGGGATGTCGACAAAATTCGGTTTGACCGAAAGTTTTTCTACCGGGATTCCACCGGCGATAAATTTTCGTTTTGAAAATTCGCTGAGCGCGATGTATCGATTTATTTTGTTACGGTAGGTGCCAAGCGCGCGGTGAATGCCGAGCATACCTACGAGTACGGTCGACTGGGAGGTTGACCCGCGATAGCATTTTCTTAAGGCGCCGCGCCACGGGAGCTTGCCCAGGCAATCTTCGCAAATGTTGCCGTCACGCAGGAACATCGCGCTGGCGCAAAGCAGGCGATAGTTGTGCAGTGTTTGCACGACGGGCACGCCTGCGCGCTCAGCCGTCCAGTAAATGGCGGGCGATAGAAGCGGAAAGGTATTGTGGACGTGAAGCACGTCGGGTTTTTCGTCGCCAATCAATTCACGAATTGCACTCGCCGACGTCCGCGACCAGATAGTTTGCTGCAGCAAATTCAGGCGCTTTTCGGATTTGATGGCCGCGTTGTCGCGGCGATATTCCATCACGTGATGGCCGAACGATCGAAGTAAATCGATTTCCGCTTCCACGGCAACATCCTCACCACCGCGCTGCTGATAGGCACCGTGAGCAACAAGGATTTTGAGATTTGCGATCGGTTGCACGTAGTAACTCAGCGCTGCATCCACATGCGCAGCCGGCGCGAGAATTCTTCGCCATTCCAATTGCGTACCATGAAACGCGGTAGTTGGAAGCGATCGCATCCCGGTCGCACGACGTCGGCAAAGGTGGAGCATGCACAGTCGAAATTCATCGCTTTGACCAGCTTGACGGTTTCGCCGCCGTAGTCGGTCAATGATCCGTATGGGAAAGCGAAGCTCTTGATCGGTTTGCCCAGCATTTTTGTCAAACGTAGTGTGCTTTGTCGAATCTCGCTTTCTTGCTCCTTCGCCGTCAACATGGAAAGCATCGGATGACTTGCCGTGTGCGCGCCGATATCCACTAAATCGCCGTCGGCCAATTCGGCTAATTCCGCATCGGTTACGGTGCGATGCGTGGGACGGGCAGTTGACCCTTTGTTTGCCCATTCGCGCAACGCGTCCAATGCTTGATCGCGCTGATGGGTCGTCAGCAAACCGAGCAGGCCATGGAGGGATCGGTAGATTTGATGGCGGAAACTGACGCTTTCCAGAGCGGTCACATTCCAGTTCGAATTTCCCTCGAATGCGTGTTGGGTATAGTGAGCGTCGTCGCCGAGCTGCCACGAATACGGGCGCCCACCGATCGCTAACGTTAGGCTAGGCGGCAGCGTACCCGGTTGCAGCAACAAGCTTTCCAATTCATCCCACCAAAACTCGCTGGAAGCGCCGACATGATTGGATGCGATGAATACTGTAGCCGGAACCGAGTGTCGTTCAAGTAGCGGTTTTGCGCCGTAAAGATTATCCGCATAGCCGTCGTCGAACGTCAGCGCAACGCAGCCGGACACCGATCGACTCGTGATCAGGCGCAGAGTCATTTCCCGCAGCGATATCACGTTGAATTGCTCCCGCAATATCGCCAGTTGTTCTGCAAAATTCGCCGGCGTTACGGCGAGCAGTTGCGGATCTGTTGCGAGATCGGCAACGCGGTGATAGGCCAAAATGATTCCGCCAGCCGTTACGGACGTTGAATTTCTCCAGTTTTGCGAGGTCGAGTGCGCGAAGCGGCGGCCGAGCATAGTCAACGCGTTGGGTCGTAACAGGACGCTTAACTTTCTGCGCCAGCGTCGGAATTTCAGGGCCATGTTCGCCGCAGATCGAACGCGTGAACCGGGCATCCCGCTAACAGGTGAGCGCTGCGGTGACTCCATGTTGAGGATTGACAAGGCATAGTAGATGGTTCAGTACGCCATCTTGTCTTTGAAGATAATCCGCACCGTACGCGCCATGATGCGCAGGTCAAGCCAAAGCGACCATCGTCTTAAGTAATCCAAATCGTAATCGACGCGGGATTTCATGTCGTCAAGCGTGCGTGTTTCCCCACGCAGGCCATGCACTTGCGCCCAGCCGGTGATGCCGGGGCGAACCTTGTGGCGGATCATGTAACCTTGGATCAGGCTGCGGTAAGTTTCGTTATGCGCGACCGCGTGGGGCCGTGGCCCGACGATGCTCATCTCCCCGAGAAGAACGTTGAATAGCTGAGGTATTTCGTCCAGCGAGGTACGCCGCAAAAAAGCGCCAAACTTTGTGGTGCGAGGATCATCGCGTGTGGCTTGCGGGACGTTCGCGCCATCTTCTAAAACGGTCATGGAGCGGAACTTGAAAATTCGTATCTCTTTGCCATTCACGCCATAGCGCCGTTGGCGGAAAAACACCGGCCCGGGAGAGCTGAGTTTGACACCGGTCGCGAGGAGGATCATCAGCGGCCAAAGCAGCAGCAATGCGATGCCCGTGAGCAATAGATCGCTGGCGCGCTTGATCAAGCCATCCGCCCCCTGGAACGGTGTTTCGCATACGGCGATGACCGGGATCGAACCGACGCTGTCGATTTTCGGTTGGATCGAGTCGTATACGAGCAAATCCGGCACAAAATAAATTGAGGCGGTTGTGTCCTGCAGTTCCTGCACAATCTGTACCATGCGCGGATTGGCGGTCATCGGCAGCGCGATGAATACCGTCGTGATATTTTGCTGACGCACAAAGTCCGGTAGGCCATGCAAGCCGCCCACCAGCGTATCGAGCGGGCCTAACGACAAGCGATCGCTGCGACGGGCATCGAAGAAACCGTGTATCTCCATGGATAGCTTCGGATCTTTTCGGATCGCTCGCGCGAGATTTAAGCCGAGATCGTTGACGCCAATAATGAGTGCTTTGCGAGCATCCTGGCGCGACAGCGCTCGGACAATGCGGGTTTGGGAAAAGGCGTTGCTGAGCAGCAACAGCATAATCGGCACGACGAAAAACCACGTCAACAGCACGCGCCGCGAATACTCGCTGGAAAATTTGGTGACATAGCCGAGGAACAATAGTATGGCGATGACGATGCACCAGCCGAAAATTAGTCCCTGCCGATAGCGGCCGAACGACGCTTCCGGCCAGGATCGAAACAAACCTAATTCATCGAACACCCTTCCGGCAACGAAATGCGCCACAATCAGCAATGCCCAATAGTGCCCGGTAAAAGTTTGATCGAAGGCAATTGAAATGATAAACAATGAGCCGGCAATGGCGATGAGATCGAACTGCCGTTTCAGCGATAGGATTAATGGGATGCTTGGGCGAAAACCCAATAAGGATTCGCCTAATCCGAGTGCGTTCATGCTTTTTGCTTACCGCTACGCGCGCTACCACAAACGCCATCCGGAAGCGCCATATCCGGCATTAACGGGCATAAGGGAATTGATTTGGGGATACCCGTTCCAAACACCGCCATCGTAAATCCTCGTTGAACGATCTATCCGGCTTCACGGCGGAAGCCGTAGCATTTGGTTATTTTTGTCTCGCGTTATGCGTTCTGTTACAGATGATTATGACATAAATATTGCAGTGTTTTCAACAGATGAAAATGCATTTCAATATTTTACAATGGGACTTCGCAGCAACTCCGGCGGCGTAAACGGCAATTGCAAAAAATGTTTAACTATATGTTTAATAGTACTAATATATGATATTTTAGTAACCGGCCAATAACTTCTTGATTTCGCCGCGGCCGGAAGGTTCTTGATTTGGTTGGTTTTAGTCGCACATCGGTAGTAATATAAAAATATGTAATTTCATTTCATTTTCAATAAATAACAAAATATTTTAGCGATATAGTTTGATAGAGGCATGATGAAAAAAGCGCTGATTACCGGAGTAACCGGTCAGGACGGGTCTTATCTTGCGGAGTTTTTGCTCGCCAAAGGTTATGAGGTGCACGGTATAAAGCGCCGCGCGTCGAGTTTTAATACCGAGCGCATCGACCATATTTATGTTGAGCCGAACGATCCGGATCGCCGCTTCATTCTTCACTACGGTGATATGACCGACTCGACCAACCTGATTCGTATTATTCAAGAGGTACAACCGGACGAGATCTACAACCTTGCAGCGCAATCCCATGTTGCGGTGTCGTTCGAAGAACCGGAATACAGCGCCAACGCGGATGCGTTAGGCCCATTGCGCTTGCTTGAGGCGATTCGCATATTGGGGCTGGAAAAGAAAATTCGTTTCTATCAGGCATCGTCGTCGGAAATGTACGGCTTGGTTCAGGAAACACCACAACGGGAAACGACGCCGTTTTACCCGCGCAGCCCGTATGCTGTCGCCAAGCTTTATGCCTATTGGATTACCGTCAATTACCGAGAGGCCTATGGCATCTATGCGTGTAACGGCATATTGTTCAATCACGAATCGCCGCGTCGCGGCGAAACATTCGTTACGCGTAAAATAACGAGAGGTTTAAGCCGGATTCGCCTTGGCATGCTCGATTGCCTCTATCTCGGAAATCTGGACGCCAAGCGCGACTGGGGCCATGCGCAGGATTATGTCGAGATGCAGTGGTTGATGTTGCAACAGGACAAGCCGGATGATTACGTCATCGCGACGGGCATCCAATATTCAGTGCGCGAATTCGTGACCGCAGCAGCGCTGGAAATTGGGCTGCAATTAAAATGGGAAGGAAGCGGGTTGAATGAAATCGGTGTTGTAACTGCTGTCAATGACTCGGATAAGCATTGCGGCTTGATGCAAAAAACCATCGTTCGAGTCGATCCACGCTATTTCCGGCCAACCGAGGTCGAATCGCTGCTTGGCGATCCGCGTAAAGCCCACGAAAAATTGGGTTGGCAGCCGCGCAGAAATTTTGCGGAGCTGGTCCAGGAAATGATGCGCGAAGATTGCGCATTGGCCGAGCGCGATAAACTCGTCACCCGTCACGGTTATCGCGCCGCGAACAACCACGAATGACGCCGACCTTGCGCGACCTCGACCAAGACGCAAAAATTTATGTCGCCGGACATCGCGGCATGGTCGGCTCCGCGTTGGTGCGGGCACTAACGGCTAAAGGCTATCGCAACCTGCTCACGCGAACGCGGCAAGAGCTGGATTTGCTCGATCAAGCCGTCGTGCGGCGTTTTCTGAAAGCGGAGAAACCTGATTACATATTTTTGGCCGCAGCCAAGGTCGGCGGCATTCAGGCCAATAATACGTATCGCGCCGAGTTCATTTATCAGAATCTCACGATCGAAACCAACGTCATCCACGCCGCCTATGAAGCCGGTGTGCAGCGGCTGATGTTTTTGGGATCGAGCTGCATTTATCCGCGCGATTGTCCGCAGCCGATCAAAGAAGAATACCTGCTGACTGGACCGTTAGAACCGACCAATGAACCCTATGCCATCGCAAAAATCGCCGGGCTAAAATTATGTGAGTCCTACAACCGGCAATACGGTACGTTTTATGTCAGCGCGATGCCGACCAATTTGTACGGCCCTAACGACAATTTCGATCTCGCCGCCAGCCATGTGGTCCCGGCGCTGATGCGTAAGGCTCATGAAGCGAAAGCCGGTGACGAACACGCGTTGGTAATCTGGGGTACGGGTAGCGCGCGGCGCGAATTTCTGCATGTCGACGATATGGCGGACGCGTGCATTTTTATGATGGAAAAAAATATTTCCGGCGGACTTTATAACATCGGCTTAGGTGACGATGTGACGATACGGGAACTGGTGGAATCTATCGTTCAAGTTGTCGGTTATTCAGGGCCGGTGGAATACGATACGACCAAGCCCGACGGTACGCCGCGCAAAATACTGGACGTCGGTCGAATCCAATCGCTCGGCTGGCGCGCACGGTATTCCTTAGAAGCGGGACTGCGTCAGACTTATCAATGGTACGTTGAGCAGGATCGCTAGATCGCGATTCAGTACCGGCAGCGAATTTTATTGTAATGTCGACACTCGACCGATCGGGTTTTTATTGACGGGCTGCACCATTAAGATTTTGGCCTCACTCGGCGCAAGCATAATATGAAAACGCGCCAAATCACTTGCCGCGAAATTCGACTTACCTTTTAATAAAGCTTCGCCACTAGTTTCCAGATTCATTGTTGACAGGCGATAGCCTCCTGGCCCGAGCCGTAACCCAAGTTCCACGCCGACCGGATGTTGTTTCCAGTTCAAACAAAATATCCAACGGGACGCATCTTTCACGCGAACGGAGCATTCAACATCGGCATCACCGGCATCGAATTTCAACGGTCGCCGGTCACCGAGCTCGCTTAGTAGGGTCGGCAAAATTCGTTGCGATAACTCGCGATAGTTGGTGCCGGTCAAGCCGATGGGCAGATGGCGGATGCCGTTTATCTGATCAAGTAAAGGAACGTCGTAACGAACTCCGAATTCATTGACTTCACCGCGATTCCCAAGAGAGATAATCTTGACACCTTGTGCGATTGCCTCGCGGATAACGGGTAGCGCCGTAGTTGCCATCGAGTAAGGGCACGGCATAATTGCTAATGCGTAATCGCGTATTCCGCTAAGCGTGGCAGGCTGGTCAAGATAGTAAAGATCGAACGGAATCGCATTTTTAAACAGCACTTCCATCACAGCGTTCTGGCACAAGATGACGGAAGCGGCTTTAACGGGATCTTGCTTATGGCTGAGTTGCCACCAATCCTCGCTGGCGCGAGAATAAAGCAACGCGACGGATTTCGGAACCTGGAACTCCGCTAAACCTCGATCCTCCAGCGCGGCGGTAA
Organism: Pseudomonadota bacterium; assembly: GCA_031406045.1. Taxonomy (GTDB): domain Bacteria; phylum Pseudomonadota; class Gammaproteobacteria; order Burkholderiales; family JALYOK01; genus JALYOK01. Next base: position 16,267 of record JANOGO010000327.1, on the reverse strand, counting down.
AGTTAAAGAACTTTTCGATCCACGGTCCGGCATCATTTCGATTGCCTTTGAACAAGTAATCCTGCTCGTAAAAATTGATACCGCTTACGCCGTGCATCAGCGCCGAAAATGCAGGGCCGTACACCATGATGGGATTCTCGTAACCATGCCGGTCAAAATTGGGAGTGGGTTGTAACGTGACGACCGCCGTCCTGCTTTGGCTCGCGCCAATCAGTTTCTTCGTTTCATTCGCAAAAAAGTAATGGCCGAGATGGCTGTCGCCGGTCCAATACGGATTCGACGACATCTCATCGACCAGTCCGCTTGTGCCCATGACGTCATATGCGACGCCGTAAGCCGGGCGATTTTCTTCGCCGGAACGAAATAAGCTGGTGACGATCGCGTTGGAATTGATCGATTTCATCATCGTTGCATAGCCCGCGAACAGCGTAGCGAGTTGCCGATACTCGAATGTTTTCCAGCGCGCCGTGAACGACAAAGAATTTTCTAGCGCGTCGTATGCGATACCGGTTTGGCGCTCGTAAAGATCGCGGCAGGTCGGCTTGCAGGTTGCTTTCGTCATACCGTTTGACGCGACGCAGATGGATGCCGCTTGCTCGTTACCGACATCGTGGCTGTGAAAGAAAAATTCATCGCCGCCCAATGCGAGCCCGTCGACGCCGGCGTTCATGAATTCGCTGTACAGCATGGTCGATGCATCACGAACAAACGCTGAGCTCAAGATGCAGGGATATTCTTTGGCGTTGGCGACGCGCGGAAAATCCCAACCGCCCAATCCATAGGGCAACGGAAATTCATTAACGATGACGACGATATTGTTCTTGTGCATCTGCGCGACCAATTGGGCCAGCACGTTTTCTTTGTATCCCGCCACGACTTCGCTTGGGAACGGCAGAATTTTAATGTCTTTCGACCCCGATTTTCGTCGATGTTCTATTTGGCGGTCGACAAAATAGCGGTATTCGACGTTTCGTGGCAGCGTTAGGTATGGAAGACTAGGATTGTTCTCCACAAACACCCCCGAATTAAGCCAGTAGCGATTGACGCGCATTCGCTTTAGCAACGCCAGATTCGTTGTATTTGCCCGTTCGCTATAGGTGCTGCCGGCTAACCAGAATTGCCACATCGAACCGACCAAGCCACGCTGAAATTGTTTACGCCAGGGCTTTACCGTTATTGCCGAGAGTCGTTTGCGCGTCGCAGGAATTTCAGCGAAGTCGGCCGATCTTGGCTTAGTCGTAGATTTATGCGGCGCCGGCGGCACATCCGCATAAATTTCAAATTCGCCGATTGCGGCCCCGCCATAATTTGGGCCTTCGCGCGGCGTGGTGAAGCCGGTCGTGCGAAACCTCAGCCCAAACGCATTGATCGGCGCAGGCAAACGATGCTCCATCCAAGCGTCGGCGCGCCCTTTATTTTCCACTACGGCGACTTTATCGAAACGCCCAACACCGTTAGTGTCCAATTCGATGGCATAGCCAGTTGCAGCTTGACGGCCTTCGCGCGCATGCTGGTAAAAGCGAATTCGTGTGATCGGTACCTTGCGGGCAAATCGAAATTCATACTGAACCGGCATGATACTTCCGATGCGAACTGGTAGTGGCGCTGCCAACGCGAGTGAATTGTCGGCCGGGTCGGCAAGTTTGCCATCGACTAAAAAATCGATGGATGAGCCTACGTAAGGCGTTGACCGGATCTCGCTTAGTGCGGCGATATTGGTATCGGCTGTCGCGAGGTGCGTGAAGTTAACGGTCAGCCACGCCAATAAAATTGTCAGGGCGAGTGGATTCACATCTATGGGTTCATAGCTTTATCGAATAACGACCAAAGGCCGTGGCGTCGCGGAGGGGATCCCCTCGCCCTTCTGGGGAGAGGGGTAGGGGTGAGGGGTCAAGCCGCCATTGATACAAATGCCGGTCAATGCGGATTCATGCGAAGACACAATCGCTCAGGCTTTGCCAAGCACGTGTATTCGAGCGCGATCCGGTCTCGGCGCGGCGATTTCATCAGGTATGCCCGACTCGACAGCGCGCCGCATCGTCGTCACGTACGCCAACACAGTCAGAAATAACATAAAGTTGTCCTGGTGCAACGCGAGGCCGGAACTGGTCGACGCGCGAACTAAGATCAGAACGGTAACGCCCATCATCTCGGCTTGAATGCTGCGTCCGGCTTCGCTTCCGAACCAAGGATGAGGGCTGAAGGTCAACGCGAACAATCGCACAAACGTCCAGAGAATCGCACCGGCCCAAGGTAGAAAACCCATCAACCCAGTGCCAACGAGCACGTCGAATATTGCGCCATGCATGCTGGACATTCCCGTCGTACCCAAGATATTCACTCGCGCAAATGCAGCAAAACCATGACCGGTGATCGGCGCTTCTTGAAACGCGAGCCAAGCTTTTTCCCACCCTTCGGTTCGGCCCGACAGCGTGGTGACCAGATGTACATCTTGTCCACGCAGCAAATATTGATAAGAGACATCGAAACTCGATGTGTAGACGCCGCAGAGTACGCATCCAACGGCCAGCGCCAAAAGCAATTTGAAACGGCGATCGAAAAGAAAATAAACCATCACGGCGAGCGCTAAAGCGACGATCGAGGTTCGTGACTGCGCCAGTATCAACGTCGTCAATGCCAAACCCAGCATGACCAACGATGCCGATTTGATTGCGATGTTACCGGGCCGAGACAATCTACAGATAAGCGCGAATGCGCAAACCGCGCTCAGAAAAGCGAGTGCATTTTGTGCCATGACGGGTACGACGCCCGACATATAAAGCGACAGATAACCGCGCGAAACTTGAAACGCGAGTGAAGGCATTATTGCTGCCTCTACTAGGTATACGATGACCAACACGCCGTACAAAATGGGCAACATCAGATAAGCAGAGCGAGCGGTGTTTTGTGGATAGTCATAGCTCATGATGGCGGCAATCACCAAGACGTCGACTAAAATCTCGGCGCTTTTCCACATCGAATAAAATGCGTGTTCTGGTACATAGGCGGACGAGAGCAGCGCGACTAACGCGTAAACTAGCAGCAGCGCCAGTGGCCCGGAAAACACGTCACTCACTCGTTGATAGTTCGAAACGAGTGTGGCGGTAGAGGCGAGCGCCGCGAAAAGAACCAACACAATTCGGTAGTAATTAGTCGAATCTCCCAACTCGCCGGCACGCAGGTTGCTCTGGCTCCAAATCAAAATACTGCAGAACATCGCCAGCCACGCTGCCATGCCGAGGCTAACGCGATTGTCGAAAGAAATAAGCGGAGAATAATTGCTGTTGGACAAATTTAATTCTCTGACGTTACTTTAGCCGTCACTTCGACTCCCGCCATCGCGTACCATTTCCGGATCGTCAGATGACGATTTTCCCAGAGATAATGTTCCGCGACATGATGCCGCGCCGCGTCGCTCATTCGACGCCACAAGTCTTGATCGTTTGCAAGCACCACCAACGCATCGCCGAGTTTTTCGATCATTCGGTCCTGGCTATCGACCCCGACGGCAAAACCACATGCGGCGGTTATCATCTTGCCGGGTCCGCCGTAATTGAGGCATACCACTGGCAAACCTTGGGCGAGCGCCTCCGGCACCACCATGCCCTCGGCCTCGAAACTGGGGAACAAAAATACATGCCCACGACGCATTAAGCTCAAGGCCTCAGTGCGGGGAACCAAGCCGACAAACTCAACTTTGTCCGCGATACGTAGGTCCACGGTGAGTTGCTCTAACGACTCTCTCAGCGGGCCATCGCCAACGATTATCAGTCGCGATTTCGGGTTATTTCTGGCTAGTTTTTCGAACGCCCGTACCGTCATCTCAAAACCTTTTAAACGCATAAGCCGGCCGACGCTGACAACCCGAAATTCAGCATCGTGATAATCGCTTTTTGCGTCAGTAGCCACGAGTGTTCTCTCGACACCAATGGCGGTGTGACTTATGTATTTGTGCTTTGTCAGTACTGAAATCGGGAACCGCGTGCTGATTTCGTTATTGATTCCAATCACCAGTTTGGCTCGGATCGCGCTCAGCCAGAGCAAAGGATCCAATGCACGCACGCAATTTTTAAAATAGAACTCACGCCGTTCGACTATGCGTTTGAAGAAACTATTCCACACCTGGCCAGGCCGCTTGCCTGGACTGCCGATCGGGCCCCAGATAAATGGGATCGGGAGTAGGGCTAAAAAAGTGCCCATGTAGTCGTTGACGAAAGTGACGTGTTGAGCAATGTCGAATTTGACGTTTCTCATCAGTTTTCGCGCTTCCCACCACGCAACGAATTGCCAGAGATAATAATAAATCCGGATACCGCGCTCACCTTTTTTCCAGAACCGTGCCCATGGCGGCAAGTCGACGTAACGAAAATGCATATGCGGATGAGGATTTCGTGCCATCTCACGTTCGATGGCCAGCCGATTATTCTTTCGGGTGATGATCCAAGCCTCGCACTCGCGGCTGATCGCTTCGCACATGCGCCACCCGACACCGGGCTCGGAGCCGCGTCCGGGCTCGCAGGCATAGGCATTAACCAGCACTTTGGGCCGCGCCGCGTGATGACTGGTTCGCTCGAGCACATACTCGATTGACTGTAGAAGAAATTCGTCCTCCTCGGCGCCCTGTCGTCGGCCCGCGAGTTGACTCAAAAAATACACCAATGCATAAACCGGAACGTCGGCCGTTGCGATACCGATTTTCGAAATCGCCTGGCCTAACCCCGGCTGCGCAAGTAACGTAAATAAGTGATCGACAAGCTGACGCGGTTGAAGACGTTGAACATAGCGCGCAGGAGTGAATAATCGATGGCATAAATCATTTAACGCCGGCGCGCGACGGCGCGCGTATTCCCAGTCGATCACGAATAGCCTGCCATCATCGGTTTCCAACGTGTTCCATGGCGCGTAATCACCGTGACTGGGAGTCGCAGTCATATCATGTTGCGCGAAATGCTTTTCGACGAACTTCATGCCCTGACTTACGGTTAGCGCTTTAGTCGCATCGTCCTTGCGTAGAAAATCTAGGTACGTATCCAAACCTGCTTCGTCGAGAATTTCCCTCGGATTCACCTTGCTCGTTCCAAGCAATGCGAGACCGGTGAGGAAATTCACGTCCTTTTCATCGGCCTGATGGCTACGTTTTACGGCGTATGAAAGCGGGCTACTGAGAAATAGAAGTGCATCGTCGTTATCGCGCTCGAATGCGCGAACCTTCGGTATCAATGGCGATATGGCAGGATACGTTTGTAGCCAACCTAACGTTTCCGCTTCGTGTTGGAGCAGCGCACCAACCATTTTATTCTGGCCGATTTTTACGTAGCCGATAATCTTGTCGTCACGGCTCACTTGCGCCGTTAGTTTTTGATGCGGCCCGGGCGTTCCCGAAAGAAAACTCACCACCAGGTTTTGATCCCCCCAAACATGTTGGATCACATGCGTAAGGTGATGGAGCCGATAGCTTGTTTCTAAGTTGGGGCGGTCGCGGAAGATCAAGCGGCGCAGTGAATTCGGCAACCGATCAATAGCGAATTTCGCCCACTTTCTAGAACGCAGATAAGGCTGATACAGATCGAGTGAATTTCGCGGTGTCTCCCGATCATGTACCCAAATTCTGATATTTTTGGTGGATGGGAACGCTCGCCACGGTGCAGCTCCAACGCCTGCCTGAAGTCGTCCCGCAGTGCGCCGAGCGCACTCACGCGATATTAGGTCAGAAATTTGAGTGCAAACCGAGTTCACTCCACCGCACGTCTGAATGACTGCGGCCCGGCCCCAGTGCGGTAACTCTCGTTCATAAGCCGCGATCTGCTTCGCAATAGTTTCAGGGGATAACTCAGATTTTCGTTTATAAATAATCTCCGGCTCGTCTTTGAGCAACACCAAAAGGTCCGGCGACGGTACAAATTTCGCTGCCGCACGCATTAACCATTGCGGCACATCGAAACCATAGCGTTGCGGGTGCACCAGGATGTCTGGGAAATATCGCTCACCCACGATGAGGGTTGTTTGCGCTTTCTTGGGATAAATAATTAACCAGTAGCCAATCACAAAATCTAACCAATAGTAAATAAATCGCAAAAGCGAGACCGCGCCACGATATTTTGATACTTCCGCAGGGGTAGTGTCTGGCGGGGAGGTTTCATTGGACGACTGCCCTGGCTTCGGCAAAAATCCCGGCCGCCAATGAAACCGCCAAGTCCGGCGAAACGCGCGCTCAAGCTGAACCAATAGTGCACCGGCGATTGTGGATTTTCCGCTTCCGTCGGGGCCGACGAGCACGATAAATAGCCCGGTGGGCTGGAAGAATCTACAAGTTTTACGCCATATATCTAGCGTCAAACCGCGCAAAAAGCGCAGCGGATGTTGGCGGCGAAACCGCTTTTTAGATTTTGACCAGAGCGCAGCGAGTTGCGGGTTTGCTTGGGCCGGGTCCGCTGACTTCAATAGGCGCTCGACGTCACCACGTGCCTGGGGACCAAACCAGTCTTCGACTTCAGACCAGAGTTCATCCGCTGCACCGATGAACTGCGTGCGAAGCGCCGCCAAAGCGTGCGCCGAAATATTTCCCTTGGTGGCCCGTTTCAGCAATAAGTAAACCGCTTTTTGCGGTTGAGTGCTGTGCCGGCCGAATTCACCGAGCGCGGCGTCCTTGAGCAGCATGGGTGTCGGCAAACGATATTTATTGATGCCAATTGGGTCGTACAAACAATCCAAATGCAAAAAAAGGTTCGGCGCGCTAGGCAATTGCAGGATGTAATAGTAGGCATGGGGCACGTCGTAGTGCAGGCGCTGCACAATGGATACCGTTCCCTTGGCCGACATTTGCCGCAACACGGGCTCGATTGCGCAAGGGGGTGGTACGCCGAAGGCCATATCGACGTCCGAAGACACGCTTGGCCATTCGTTATCGTCCCCGTGAATGAGCGCAAACTCAACGCCGGCGCGTTCCAGTTCAGCGAATATCTGGAACAACACTTTTAAGCGTGGGTCAAAGTGCTGCAATTCAGAAAGCAAGCGAAGTTTCTCCTATGTTTGGACCAAGCCTGGCGATCGCCATTAGCGATCGCGCTAAGACGAGCGCCATTTTGAATAGTGGGTTACCGACGGAAAATGCGGGTGGAGCGTTGCGCCGGGACACCTGACGTGCTCGACGAAGTCGCCAGCCAAAACAATAGCGAGGGTTTTGGCTAGGTTTAGTTCGTCCCATTCGGTCCTGTATGAATTGCCCGGGACTACATCCCAGGTGCAATACCCGTTTGCCACGATAGGTGTCGCACAGAAAATCGACACGCGATAAAAAACGTTCAAGCGGTAGATCGGCACGGCTACTTTTGGTTTCCATCATCTTCATCAATTTATTCTGTGTGTTACTTATCCCATGCTTTAGCAATAACTCTGAAAAACCGCAACACTCCGAGGCAATGCAGGAGCTTAGCGAGCGAGTTTTAGTAGGGTTTCTCTGAGCTTGTAATAGTGGTCTTCACCAAACCATTTTTTTATCAGTTCTTTGCTTTCAAACCCAAATTGCCGCACGTAATATCGACGTAGCCGCACCAGCGACTCGAACCGCTTGATGTCAATATTGTTGAGTATCGAGGTCCTACGAAAAACACGTTTTTGAAACTGACGATGGGTATTCACTCCCCAATCGGATGTAAAGAATGACTGGTATCCTGCTTCAGTGGCAAGATCAAGAATCTTGGTATCGTATGAGCCGCCGGGGAAAGAAAATTGTGTAATGGGGGACTGAACGATGTCTTCTAATATCTTTTTCGACGTTGCGAGCTCGTCTGTAACTCGCGCTGAGCTCAGAAGAGATAACTGAACGTGGAAGTGCGAATGAGAGCCGATCCCCATTCCCAAGCGTTGCAATTCGATAATGTCCGCGCGATTAACAAAGTCACTTTTTCCGATATCGTTAGTTGGAATAAAAAACAACGCGCTATACCCCAGCGAGTGCAATAACGCCGCACTCTCCAAGTCGCTTTTACGTCCGTCATCAAAAGTGAAACCGATGCGTAGGCGCGCATCGGCTGGTTTGACCATCTCACACCAAGGGATCACGGAGTAGCCTTGATGTTTTAAGTGACGCATTTGCTCGCGGAAGCGCGTGAACGGCAAGCAATGCAGGTTGGCGGACCCTCCGCCAATGTCGGTCATGCCGTGGTAGTTCAGTATGAGTGTGGTCATCGCTTTAATTTTGCTGTTTTCCATCCGGCATGGCTAGAAGCCATACTGGATGAGGCTCGCAGCCCATGCATCGCCAGAAGGCAAGCTAGGCTTAGCTTCTGGCGCGGTAGGTTTGCGATTACCATGTTGTTGTTTATTAACTCGGCCGCCGGACCGCGACGATGCACGAGGGATGCCGGCCATCGGGATGGCAGCGAAATCCACGGCTGATCAGTGCTTGATAAAAATCGTTGTAGTCGACATCGTGAAGTTCTATTTTCATGGCGCCGACGCGATCTAACCAGGTCGGGTTTGTGGCTAATATAATTTCCGCTTCGGCGCCTTCAATGTCCATCTTTAAGTAGTCGATCCGTGCGATATTAAAATCTTCAATGAGGCTTTCCATGGTCATCGACCTCGCTCGTCGATTTGTCGCCGTTTTTACGTTTTCTACCACCGCATCGGCAGATGCGACAACGTGGTAGGCATCCTCACCATGTCCTTCGAAGTTAACATAGCCGTCGCTCGACCAAATAGCCGCATTAATTAATGTCACCCGCTCATTGCACCAAGTTGTATTTTGTTGAGCGAGCAAAAAGTTATCGGCATCGAGTTCCACACCGATTATTCGTGCCCCAGGATAGAGAAATGCGAAATGCGCTACGGTGTAGCCAACATTCGTACCGAGATCTACGATGACTTTTGGGCGGTCGATTTCCGTTGGCGGCAAATAAGTTTGGTAAAACAGTAAATCCTCGAGAGATGATTTGTCGCGAGTCCCAGAACGGCACAAGACCGGATGACCTCCCAAGCATTTAGGATGAAAGGTAAAAATTGGACGATCAATGTGATTCTCCGGCATCGCGGCGATTTGCCGGTAAAGACTCTTCTCGGGGTGAGTAATGAACGGCTCGCCAAACAACATGTGGCCCATTCGCCGTACGCTCAGCGCAGCCCGCTTCGTTTTAGCAGAAATTTGTTTTAACACGCGCAGAACCCCCGTTGCTTAATTCCCGAGACCGCAGCGAGGTGTGAGGGAGGTGTAAGGTCAAAAAAGCTTTTTATTGATTACTAAAGTATCGAGGAAGCGGTGAGTTGTCAATGGCCGCATGCTGGATTTTAAGAATCTTATTCTCGACTTGCAACGCGAGGCAATAACGTCGCTTAAGGATATGCGCAAATCGAGCAGCCAGGACGTATTCAGAATTTTGGCCACGCCTAAGTAGTATTTGTTAATCGGCAATAATTAGGGCAGGTGAACTACTTTAATACCCAGGTACCCGCCTGGCATATGTAACGTACCCCATCTGGGCGAAGCCCGATTTTCAGGACGGGCAAGCTGATGTTACTTTATCAACTTGCCGCAACCATCACTAAAATTTGTGCTTTGGAAAAGTACATGGATTTCTCCCTTCAGGTTTTGAACAATTTCCCGGTTGAATACTGCTTGACGATTTCGATTAAGGTAACGCTATTACGATGATACCCCCTGCATTTTTAACAGCTACTCGCGTGGTCGATCATGTCGTCAGAACTAAATTCTCAAAAATGACGCGTTTTTTGTCGGTGTTTGCAGTTTATGTATCGGTCGCCATGTAACTAGGTATCGGTATGCCAAATTGCCGCAGGATTGATGGCGCAATCTCCAGCACTGAAATCTTTTCTTTCTCCGGCGGATTCGATGCCGTTTTCGCATCCAGCGGATCGTATACCAACAGAGTTCCCTCAGGTTGGTGATCGGCAGACAAATATGCCCCTTCCTCGTCTTCGGTCACCGATATGCCTAGGGTTTCGAAAGCAATTTCTTTGCCGTCAAGCTGTAACGACCGAGGCCCTTCGTAGTTGGTGTAACTAAAATCGATGAGGAAGTAACCACCATCATGGCACTCGACGGTTAGGCCTTTTCCATCAATAGAAATTGAATCCAGTTTTTGTCGAAACTGATCGACGCACTCCGCCTTCAAGGCTACGCCGTAACAAGGCATCATCACGCTGCGTTGTTCGTACTGGGTTTGCGCGAACCCCAGGCCAGTCATAAAACGTGGGAAATTATCGATGGCTAAATATGAGGCGTTCGGTTCCGTATTAAAAGCCTCTTGGCCCATGCTTGATGCGACGAGTAACAGATAGTTCCGTTCGCGCTCAACGAATTGCATGAGCTTTTTGACAAAGCCATCTGCCATATCCATGGCGTATTCGATTTCGTGCTTGTAACGATTTATCCATTCTTGCGAGTAGTGCGATTCTGAATAATCTTCGGGGAATAGCGCTGCCCAGAAGCGGTGTTGAGCGGACGCGACGTGATTGGTAAAAAATGTTGAGAATGCGGGCTTCTTTTCTTGAAGTTCTTTAATAAAAATATCGAACGCCAGCAGGGATTGAATTGAGCGACGCCTACCTTTTGTCGCGGGGTTGATTCGTTCTCGTACTAGTTGACGAACAACGGCCACACAGGTGCTCGCTGACAAGCCAAGCCGCGGTAGCGTAGGAATTATTCTTGACACCAATTTCCAATCGATGGCCGTGGATACTTGTCGTCCGGACATTCTACTCATGGCCAAGTTGAATTCCTGAAATGGCGAAAGATACGCGGGGTGGGTCACGGGTTCGTTTGCCAATGGTTCTGGGAAATAGAATGCATAGTTGGTCAAATTCTCCGGCACTCGATAAGAGAGTAAAGACCCGAACACACCGACAGTGGCACCATGTTCTGCCAGTATCCGCCAGATCGGGGGGTACTGCGCGTCCGCTCTATCGAGCGGCTGACCAAACGCTCTAACTTTGTGCTGATCTGGGTTTACACCGCGATGTAGGGTCGACCACGTCGAAACCGGCTGCAACGATTTATCCCCAGATTCGCTCACATAGGTACGATACTGCCGCGACTGAGTGGCTAGCCTTGCGAGGTGAGAATTCGGTTTGAGATCGCAATACCAGTTGAGGATTTTGTAGGGAACTTCGTTCAGTTCAAACAGAATGACCGAACGCGGTTGTGTGGTGGTTTTGGATGAGAGGTCGAGCATCTGACATTTTCCTTTCCGTGGATAACTATCCGGCAATGTATGAAATACATTGGAAACATCAGCGCATTCGTATTCTGGTTTTAGGGCAGCTTCATGGATTTAACCTCGAGCCCTAATCTTGTCCTCATATTCTATTCCAATGAGTTGAAATTTTGAAACTCTTTTGCGCGATTAAACTTTTCCTGGGGCACCTAGAAAAAATTACGAACGCCGATCTGAATAGGCGGCGCGTAGAGGATTTTTTGAAGCTAGAGCGCGGCCGTGAGGTGTGCTCCACGGACTCACCCCTCTCCCACGCCAAACCGGCTTAGAAGGTCAAGCGATTCGCTTTAACACAGCAGTTCTAACCATCGCTAGAATTTTAAGAATCGACTAGTGAGATCTTCCCCCGCGCCTTGCCATTCGTCCTTGGTCATGCTTCTTCTCGCGGCATCGACCCAAAAATAAGTGCCGGTAAGGTCAGTAAGAAAATAGGTGTTGTCGGTAAAGTGAACGTTGTGCGCTGCGCTAAATCCGGCGGCGCCACCAATGACACCATTAAAATCGCCGTTATCCATTCTGATGATATTGTCGTGCGCGGTAACGTTGCGCAACTCAATCGTTCCGCAGTTACTGCCGCTGCGTGGTGGGTCGCCGCCTCGTAAACTGATTGCATGCACGCCCACTCCCGCAGCAGCGATGTCGTTTCCATAAATCTGCAGGTCTTTCGACGAGCGCGCATAAATTTGCGCACCCCACCACAGCGATTTTCCAGCGGCGTCGCTATTGTTTGCGCGCAGTATATTGTTTCGGATAATCGCTGCGCAGCTCACTTCATGAAAGATCCCTGGGCCTTTATTATTCTCGATCCAATTATTTTCATAGAGCATGTCGCGGTTGTTATAGTCGGCCCACAGTGCGATGGTGTTATTGTTGGATATGGTATTGCCGCGCAGTCTGACGCCGACCGTGCCGTGAAATTTCGATACGCCGGCATCGTTGTTTTGGTCGAATCCATCCAAATTGTTGTAGGACACGATATTCCCCTCGATCAGCCCGCTGCCGAGGAATTGGTATTTCCCGTTGTGGTGAATATAGTTGTTGCGAATAGTCGCGTTGCCATAGGCCGAAACGGCCACCTCGCCGATTCGCCTAAATTCGTTGTTCTCGATACGCCATCCCTCGACAGCTTTCAAAGCGTTATGACTGGAACCGGGCACATCGCCACCGCCGAATTTTTCAAAAGTCAGATTCTTAATGGTGACGAATCCTTGATTGGCATTCGAATAGCCGATGATGCCGCCGCTGCCGGTAGTTGCCTCGATTACGCGTCCGGTGGGATCGTCTGCAAAATAAATCTTATCGTTCGCGTAGTCGAAATAAAATTTTCCCGCTGCAAGCGACGGTTTTGTTGTGACTTGGACCAGCTCGATCCCAGCGCGGAAAACTTTCTCTGGATAAATGCAAGCGGGCGAGGTTGCGGCACACATCGGATAACCGCCCGCGGTCGTCGGCAGCGGTGGCTCTTGCTGAGTCTGGCCGGTTGCAACCCAATAGACTCCGTCGCGGATGAACGTCGTTAACAGTTTCGAGCCATTCAGAATGGCGCCAGCCTCGCCGATAAACCGATCGTTGCGGCGCGCGACGACGGCGCTGGTGAATCGATGTGTTCCGGGCTTGATGCAGAAGGTGCTGCCGGCTGCAGAGCCAGCCACCGCTTTCTTGATACTGTCGGTTCCGGGTAACACTGTGACCCCCGCACAACTCGGCGCTTCGTAGACCGCAGTCAGCGCGTGGCTCGCATCCATGACCAGACTGGTGGTGGACGCCGAATCGTAATCGATACCGTTCTTTTGCCATTTAGCAAAGTAATTACGACCGGAGCGCAGCGGGGCGCTGAGCCAAACTCGTTCGCCAAGGTTGTAGCTACGAACCAACGCCGCCGATCCGCTTGCGCGCCCCAAGGTATCTGCCGGGTAAAGTTTGACGGTTACGCCACCGATCGTATTAGCTAACGCGACCGACAAATTCGACGTTGCCGCATGCGCTATTGGTGCGCCCGTGGCGCTCAACAAGATAGCGATGCCTAGGTTTGCCACCCAGCGAAAAAACATTTCGCGCTTGATGAATCGTGCTTGCCGACTAACAGAACAAATAATTTGTGATGAGACCGTCGTGAAACGAAGCATCTCGATTCTCCCTCGCGCGCGCACACTGCGGTGCCGGCAACAACCATTTCAGCCTTGGAATAATCGATGTGCCGCATCGATGCGGCAAATGTCTTGAAGGTGTCAGAAGTTTTCTAAGAAACTTTGAAGAGCACTCGGTTAACTTTTTAAGTGCTAAGCGCATCGTAATACGATCGCCGTAGAACTGCAAAGATTAATTGCCAAGAATGTCAGTGCGATGCTGACGAGTATGCTGAAAATTCGGCAACTTGCGCGCTTTCTTGCATAATCCATGATTCGTGGGTTGATAAGATTTTGCTCCCCGCGAACTCGCAAAACACCAAGGACAACAATGGGATCGGCTCCCGAAACGAATTCAGGTCGGCAAAAAACCAAACTAGTGTTGTTTGATCAGGCCATCGTCAGCGGCGCGAACTTTATTGCCGGCCTGGTGCTTGCAAGATTTCTCGGCCCCGCAGGTTATGGGCAATTCGTATTGACTTACAACATCATTCTATTCATCGCCGGGATTCAAGCAGCGTTGATATTGTCGCCGCTGATGGTCACGGGCGCTACGCTGACAACGGCGCAAAAGCCAGCCTATTTTTGGGCGGTAACGGTACAGCAATTTCTATTTTGTTTATTGGTCGGCGCGGTCATTTTCGTCGCTATAAAAATAGGCAGCCCCTATGTCTCTGAATGGGGGATGGATTCGTTACTCTGGCCGTTGCTGTTTGCAATGGCCGGAGTGCTCACGCAAGATTTTTTTCGCCGCTATTTTTTTGTCAACGATCGAGCTGATCGTGCCGCAGTCAATGATCTCGTGACTCATGGTGGGAAATTTGCGCTGCTGGCCGGTCTCGGGCTGGCCGGATACTTGAATGTGGTTTACGCGCTATGGGCAATCGCTGGTGCGTCGAGCCTGGGTTTTATCTATGCGTTTATTGTCTCGCGCAAGGAACGATCGCCTGCGCCAGCGCAGTTGCGCCAAGTCACCGGCCAACACTGGACGTTTGGGCGTTGGTTACTTGCGGAAAGTTTAGTCTATTGGTGCGGTAGCCAACTAGTCATTTACATGGCGGGCCAAGTGGTTTCGACATCGTTAGTCGGCGCCATGAGTGCTGCACAAAATGTGCTGGGCATGGTCAACATTCTTTTTTTGGCGCTGGAAAATCTGGTGCCCTCGCGAGCATCGGCGATCTATGCCAATGGCGGCAAGCTTGCGTTGACGCGTTATCTCAAACGGGTTTCATTGATCGGTGGCGCGGCCATTTTGGCCATCGTGTTACTCGCCTCAATCTGGTCGGAATTTTGGCTCAAATTGTTTTATGGTTCCGCCTACGCCGGTTATGGCTGGATGATCGCTTGGTGGTCGGTGTATTACTTGATGGGCTTTTTACAACGCCCGCTTTCCGTCGGCTTGCGGGTTCTGGGTAACACCAAAGGTATTTTCGTGGCCAGCCTGTGCGCCGCGATCGTTGCGATCATCCTAAGCTACCCGCTTATTCGATTTGGCGGAGCCACGGGCGCAATGGTCGCGGTTTGCTTGGTTCATGCCACTGCCTTAGCGGCGCTTGCTTGGGCGTTTTGCCGTGCGCTACGCAATGCGTAAGTTGAGTAGGTTTGCAACGAGTTTATTACGCTGTAGGCTCGGACGATCGACTGTAAAGACGATGCTCTGTCAGCCGCATGGATAATGGCTCTCAAGCCATGATGTGCCACTGACCAATATCTATGCGCCTCCTGGCGCAGCCATCAAAAAAATCCGCTACGTTTTTTCGCGCACACAATCGACAAAATACTCCGCGCGTCCGTCTTTGGTTTCTTCCACCAGCCCGTGAATATCGGTTTCGAATCCTGGGAACACGGCGTTGAATTGGCGTGCGAACTGCAAGTACTTGACGATCACAGGGTTAACGCGTTCGCCCGGAATCAACAACGGAATGCCGGGCGGGTAGGGCGTCAATAAAATGCTGGTGACGCGGCCATTGAGCTGATCGATCGGCACGCGATCTATTTCCCGGTGCGCAAGTTTGGCGAACGCATCGGCGGGGCGCATCGCCGGCTCCATCGGCGAAATATACATTTCCGTGGTCATGCGGGCGATATCGTTATCGCGATACGCAGTGTGAATACGCGCGCACAAATCGCGTAATCCGACCTTTTCGTATTGCGGATACGCCGCGACGAATTCCGGCATGACGCGCCACAGCGGTTGATTGGTATCGTGATCGACTTTGAACTGATGCAATTCGGTGACGAGCGTATTCCAGCGGCCTTTAGTGATGCCGATGGTGAACATCACAAAGAAAGAATAGAGCCCGGTTTTTTCCACGACAACACCGTGTTCGGCTAAATACTTTGTGACGACCGCAGCCGGAATGCCGGTATCGGCGAATTTGCCGTTGACGTCCAGCCCCGGCGTGATGATCGTCGCTTTAATCGGGTCGAGCATGTTAAAGCCCTCGACCACGTTGCTAAAGCCATGCCACTTTTCGCCGGGATGCAGCATCCAATCGTCGCGCGTGCCGATGCCTTCTTCGGCGAGTTTTTCCGGCCCCCATACTTTGAACCACCATGAATCGCCGTATTCTTCGTCGACCTGGCGCATGGCGCGGCGAAAATCCAGCGCTTCGGTGATGGATTCCTCCACCAGCGCCTTGCCCCCCGGCGGCTCCATCATGGCCGCCGCGACGTCGCACGATGCGATGATCGCGTATTGCGGCGAAGTCGATACGTGCATTAAATAAGCTTCATTGAAAATGTGGCGATCAAGCTGCCGCGTTTGGCTTTCCTGCACCAGAATTTGCGATGCCTGTGACAAACCGGCGAGCATCTTGTGCGTCGATTGCGTGGCGAAAACCATCGCGTCGTGGGAGCGCGGCCGATCCTTGCCAATGGCATGCATGCCGGCGTAGAACTCGTGGAAAC
>JANOGO010000314.1:0-25391 GCA_031406045.1 Pseudomonadota bacterium | reverse complement strand
CTCTGATTAAGTCCCTCGCGGTCGCGCTGGACTTAATCAGAGGTTCCTTAGAGTCATTACTGCCCCTATTTGATCGCAAGTTATGAACCATTGAGACCTTGCGGACACTCTAAAGCTTGAATCACGACGAGCGATAAGTTAAATTAGCCCGTGATCGATCTCAACTTAAAATGGTCAAAATTCGGCAGCTAGCAGTTTGTTGAAAAACGTAGCGAGGATGCCCGGATGCTAGGCGCACGGCGCGCGGGAACCGCAATGTACTCAATGTACATGAGGATTCCGAGCACTGCGCAACGAAGCAGACAAGCACCGCAGTAGGTTTGCAACAAATCCACAAAAGTTGTCCCCTGCGGTGTTCGACAAGGCCATATATTCTTTGACCCGATAGCCATCTAACCCGGTTGTCGGCCTAAGCAATACCGGTGTGCGCTCCCAAGCGGCAGTGCCTAAAGGTGTTGGGCAGATGACCCCTTTTTAGGAAAGGGTCCAAGATGCCGGTCTAACGGCACAGGCGGGGGGCTTAATTGAGGAACCTCTGATTGAGCCCAGCGAAGTCGTGCCGGACTCGATCAGAGGTTCCCAAAGAGCGGCATCGCCGCTCTTTTTATTTGGGATTTGGCATGGCCTATTGGTTGATGAAATCGGAACCGGCCGAAGTTAGCATTGACGACTTGGCGAAGGCACCCGGCAAAACCGTTCCGTGGTTCGGTGTACGGAATTATCTGGCGCGCAACTTCATGCGCGATCACATGAAAGTCGGCGATAAAGTCTTTTTTTATCACTCCAGTTGCGACGAGCCTGGCATTGCGGGCCTGGCAACCGTGAGCAAATTAGCGTACCCCGATGCCACGCAATTCGATTCCAAAAGTAAGTATTTCGACACCAAAGCCACGAAAGAAAATCCGCGTTGGTTCAACGTCGCCGTTAAATTTACCAAGAAAACACGGCTCGTGAGCATTCAAGAATTACGTAGTTACCCCGAACTAGCCGCGATGCGGATTCTGCAAAAAGGCAATCGCCTCTCCATCACGCCCATCGAAGTGAGCGAGTGGGATTTCATCATAAGTAAGTTTTAGCGATATGGGTTTTTTACCGGCGTATCTTGCGCTGGGCGCGATCGTGGGATTGTTTGCCGGTCTGCTGGGTATCGGTGGTGGCGTCATCATCATCGTCGGCCTACTGGAGATCTTTAAGCATCTAAACTTTCCCGAGAGCCACTTGATGCATATGGCGCTGGGCACATCCATGGCGAGTATTCTGTTTGGGTCGATTTCCAGTTTGCGCGCTCATCAGCAACTCGAAAGCGTCGATTGGTCCATCGTCAAAGGCATGGCGCCGGGGATTTTAGTCGGCGGATTTCTCGCAACATTTGCCGCAGCGCGAGCGCCTTCCTCGGTATTAAAAATTATCTTCGCCGTTTTCATGCTCTACACCGCAGCGCAAATGTTTATGAACGTCAAGCCTAAACGCCATCGCGAACTGCCCGGCGGCGGCGGCATGCTCGCGGCGGGTACCTTAATCGGCGCCATCTCCAGCCTAATCGGTGTCGGCGGCGCCGCCGTGTCGATTCCGTTTATGACCTGGTGCAACGTCACGATGCACCGCGCCATCGGCACCGCCGCAGCAATCGGTTTTCCGGTCGCGCTATTCGGCACGATCGGCTACATCGTCAACGGTTGGCACATTCCGGGTTTGCCCGACCATAGTTTGGGGTTTGTCTATTTACCCGCTTGCATTGCAATCGTGATTCCGAGCGCGCTGGTCGCGCCATATGGCGCGCGCTTATCGCACAAACTTCCCGTAGCAACGCTGAAAAAAATATTTGGATGCTTACTGTTGCTATTGGCTGGAAAAATAATTAGTAGCATTTTTTGACGCGCGGTTTGCTAATTGCATCGGTTGGAAGTTAAGTAGGGTGCGTAATTCATAAAAGGGTTACAGTTGTGTGCCGGAAATTTAGAAATTAGTCGCTTAGTATTTGAATATTCGACACGAATTATGCCAATGCTTTGTCGTTCGTTTTCGTTCTTAACCCGCAATCGCTCGCCCTTTATCTACGCGCCTAAATGTCCGCCATCTGGAAAATTGAAATGTAACGGCGACAGGCAACAACGGGTTAATGTTTCCAAATCGCAAGATTTCACCATTCGTTTCCTATGGATAGGATAAGATGCCGCCGCAAGACACTCGAATCCACAGTGGACCACAGAACATTATTTTCTAGCATTCTTCGAAGGGCTAATTTACACTGGCCTGTGCGTTTCCTTAGGCAACCGCAGACAGAAAAGATTGTTACATTCGATACCTCGCTCAAGGAGATAAAAAAACATGTTTGATATGCTTATTAGAGAAGTGGCCGCGAAGTTCGGCTTGGGTGACAAAGCCGGTTGGATCCTCAGCACTCTGCTTGGTTTTATGTTCCAAAAACAAGCGGGTGGCCTCGGTGGCTTCCTCGATTTGTTCAAGCAAAAGGAGCTGGCCAGCCTCGCATCAAGCTGGTTAGGCGGCAAAGGTTTACCGCAAGAAATTAATTCCACCCAACTTGAAAATGTGCTCGGCGGAAACCTGATCAAAGACATCGCCTCGAAAACAGGCTTGGCAGGGGGGCCGATCGGCGGTGCGTTGGCGTTCATGTTGCCGCGAATCATCCGTGCCCTGACGCCGGACGGCACGGTTCCGACCGGCATTCCTTCGACCATTAGCCAATATCTGGGCACGCCAACGGAGAAGCCGGCCGCATCGCCTGCGCCCGTACATCGCACGCCACCGCCCGCGCCGCTTGCGGCGAAGCCGAAAGGTTTCCCGTGGTGGTGGATACTCATTCCGCTAATCCTGCTGCTAGGCTGGTGCGCGATGCGCAAACCCGCTGAGGCGCCCACCCCGATAGGCGTGCCCGCGCCGCCTGCGGCGCAAGCCCCGGCGCCCGTCGCCCAAGTCAATCCAAAACTCGTGTTCAATAACGACGGCGGCAAGATTTTTTACAACGGCAGCGTTGGCGACGATGCCGCGAAGACGTCGATTCTTGATGCGATCAAAGCAGCGTTCGGCGATGGCGCGAGCGGCGAAATCCTCGTGGACAGTACGGCCAAAGGTGCGAATTGGCTTAGCATGCTGGCGAATTTCTTACCGGAATTAAAGTCGATTTCCGGCTCGAAACTGACTCTCGACGGCGACGATATTACGTTGGAAGGCTCGTTGCCCCAAGGCGATATCGACGGATTGATGGGCAAGCTTAAGTCGATCTTCGGCGATAAGTTCAACATCAAATCCACGGCGCAAGCATTAGCAGCGGCTCTACCCGCCGCGCCGAAAGACGACGCCACGAAGAACGCCGAAGCGGCCGCCAAGATGGACGCGTTGGCGGCAGCGGGTAACATCAGCGGCGAAGATCTCGTCAAGGCGCTGAACCTCGCGATCATCCATTTCGCTACCGGGAGCGCGAATATTTCTGCCGACAGCATGGATATTCTGAAGAAGGCCGCCGCGACGCTCAAAGCGGCTGCGCCGGGAACCAAGGTCGAGATCGGCGGACATACGGATAATTCGGGCAATCCGGCAAGCAACATGAAGCTTTCCGATGCACGCTCCAAATCGGTGATGTCTACCTTGGTCAAACTGGGCGTGGATGCAGCGATGCTGACCGCGAAAGGCTATGGCGACACCAAACCCGTCGCGCCTAACGATACGCCGGAAGGCAAGGCGCAAAACCGTCGCATGGAATTCACACTGGCACAATAATCGCGCGTGGCGGTACAAATAAAAAGGGCCGGTGATCCGGCCCTTTTTATTTGCCGCGTTTTAACGTTTATTCCTTAAGCAAGGGCACGATGACGTCACGATAAAACTGTGGTTGCTTTGCACCGGTGTACTTCGCCCGCAACACCCCTTTACGATCGAAAACATAGCACGTCGGTGTCGGATATTTTTTCTCGAACCCGCTCTCGCTTAAGTCGCTAACCATGCCGCCCGGTAAATTGTAATTTTTCGCCATGCGCGCCGAACGCTCCTTATCGCCGGGGCGATCGATACTAAGCGCGATAATTTCCAAGCCCTGCGACTTAAATTCCTCATAATAATTTTCTACGTTACCGATTTCCAGCGCGCAGATTTTGCAGAAACTGGAGAAGAAATTCACCAGCACAACTTTGCCTTTATAGTTGCTTAAGTCGAACGGTGTACCATCGAAAAACACTCCCTTCAGCGGCGGCGCGGGCTCATCTATCATCGGAACCGCGTGAACAAACTTACTTGCGGCAAGAATTAAGGCCACGCATATGAATGCCTGTAGAACCAGTAGTGATGCGGCTCTCCAGGCATTGGTCGATTGTAATTTGTACATAAAACCTCTCGGGGTGATGCTCATGGTATTACGAGAGCGAACAAAAATTAGGCCAGCGTGGTCCCCGTTAAGCGCGTCAACGCCTCGCGATACTTCGCGCCGGTTTTCTCCGCGACATCTTTCGGCAATTCCGGCGCCGGCGGTTGCTTATTCCATTTGATCGATTCCAGCCAATTGCGCACGAATTGCTTATCGAAACTTTCCGGGCTCGCGCCGACTTTGTAGCTATCTTGCGGCCAGAAGCGCGATGAGTCCGGCGTGAGCGCTTCATCGATCAAAAATAATTTTCCGTTTCCGTCGAGTCCGAATTCGAACTTGGTGTCGGCAATGATGATGCCGCGCGTCAGCGCATATTTTGCCGCCTCGCGATACAAGGCAATCGCCGTGTCGCGTATTTGTGCCGCGAGCGTCGCTCCAAGCAATTTTTCAGTTTCGGCGAACGAAATATTTTCGTCGTGGGTGCCGGTTACCGCTTTCGTCGACGGCGTGAAAATCGGTTCGGGTAATTGCTGCGCGCGGCGCAATCCCGGCGGCAACGCAATGCCGCAGATGCTTTGTTTTTCCTGATACTCCTTCCAGCCTCCGCCCTCGAGATAGCCGCGCACGACGGCCTCCACCGGCAATGCCTTCAAACGCCGCGCCACAATTGCCCGTCCGGCCACTTGCTCTCGTTCGCCGCTCTGCACAAGGCTCTCCGGCAAGGTGCCTGTTAAATGATTCGGCACAATATGTTCGAGTTTGGCAAACCAAAAATTCGCTAACGAGGTCAGCACTTCGCCTTTACCGGGAATCGGTGTCGGCATCACCACATCGAATGCGGAAAGCCGATCGGTGGTGACGATCAACAAGCGATCATTGCCGACTGCGTAAATGTCGCGGACTTTTCCGCGCGCGATCAGCGGTAAACTTTTGATATCGGATTCGAACAGTGTGAGCATAGATTGCTTGTAGGGTGCATTTATGCGCCCTACTCTTTTACATAAGGTTTTTTTACGTCGTCGTCTTTCTCGTAGGGAAACTTCACGTGGCCGTAACGCACGGCAAGAACGGCAAGCGTCAACAGCAAGATCGATCCCGAGACCGCGAGCATGCGCCACTCGGTGATCTCCTTCGCATCGAGAATTAAATAGCGCGCCAGGGCGACCATTGCGATATAAAGCGGAAAGCGCACCGGCAATTGCCCGGACGAAAAATAATGGCCGATCATCGCCAACACTTCGAGGAACAGAAACATCATGAGCAGATCCGTCAGCGCCACTTTGTGCGACACGATCATGACCATGACTTCTTGATACATCGCCACCGTCGTGGCGATGCCGATGACCAACAACCCGGCGAACTCGACAACATCCAAGCCACCGCGGAAAAATCCCTGGATGCGTTTGAAAATAAAGGAGTTACGCTGCATGGCGGCAATCAGCTAAAGCAAAGCCGATACTATAAACAATTTGGGCTGCCGAGGCAGCCCAATTTTTCTAGTGGATGATCGCTTTTAGCTCGCCCTTGCTATACCGCTCTGCCATTTTTTCCAGCGGCACGGCGTTAATTTTGCTCGCCTGCCCGGCGCAGCCGAATTGCTCATAGCGCTGCTTGCAGATTTGCTTCGCCGCTTCGCGCGCGGGCTTTAGATAATCGCGCGGATCGAACGCGGATTTTTTCTCGTTCATGAATTTACGAATCGCCGCCGTCATGGCCAAACGAATATCGGTATCGATATTAATCTTGCGCACGCCGTGCTTAATGCCTTCTTGAATTTCCTCGACCGGCACGCCGTAGGTTTCCTTCATCTCGCCGCCGTTCTCGCGAATGATATCGAGCAAATCTTGCGGCACGCTGGAAGAACCGTGCATCACTAAATGAGTGTTGGGAATGCGCTTGTGGATTTCTTTGATGCGCTCGATCGCGAGAATATCGCCGGTCGGTTTGCGCGAAAATTTGTATGCGCCATGGGACGTGCCGATCGCAATCGCCAGCGCATCGCATTGAGTTAAATTCACAAACTCTGCCGCTTGATTAGGATCCGTCAATAACATTTCGCGCGTCATCGTACCTTCCGCGCCGTGGCCGTCTTCCTTGTCGCCCTTCATGGTTTCCAGTGAGCCGAGACAACCCAGTTCGCCCTCTACGGTGACGCCAATCGCATGGGCAATCTTGGTCACTTCGCGCGTGACATCGACGTTGTATTCATATTCGGCGACGGTCTTGCCGTCGGCCATCAACGAGCCATCCATCATCACACTGGAAAATCCGGAGCGAATCGCCGTCAAGCACACCGCCGTCGATTGGCCGTGATCTTGATGCATCACGACCGGAATATGCGGATAGGTTTCCACCGCAGCTTCGATCAAGTGGCGCAAAAAATTCCCCCCCGCATATTTGCGCGCCCCGGCGGAGGCCTGCATGATCACCGGCGAATTCAATTCGTTCGCGGCTTCCATAATGGCCTGCACCTGCTCCAGATTGTTAACGTTGAACGCCGGCAAACCATAGCCGTTTTCGGCAGCGTGGTCGAGTAGTTGTCGCATTGATACGAGTGGCATTTCAAATCTCCTTGATGGGGGAGGTGTAAGGTGTGAGGCGGTAGATGTAAAGCCAGAATCCTGGGCTCCTTCACCTCTCTCCTAACACCTCACGCCTCACGTTTCACATTTCACTTTTCACCGACTTTAATAATCTTCATAGTATTCGTTCCACCCGGCTTGCCGATCGGCTCGCCGATGGTGAGGACGATCAAATCGCCCGTGGTTACCGCTTCTCGCTTCATTAAATCTTCTTGCGCTAAATTCATGATTTCTTCCGGGTCGACGGTGGAGTGTTTGAACCGCACCGGATAGACGCCGCGAAACAGCGTCACCTTGCGGCGCGTTTCGATCGAGGGTGATAGCGCGTAGATCGGCACATCGGCGTTCATGCGCGACATCAACAACGCGGTTTTGCCGCTATGGGTTAATGCGGCGATGGCGCGCACCGGCAAATGATTCGCCGTGAAAATCGCCGCATGCGCAATTGCGCCTTCGACGCCTGAATCGTCCGCGCGACTCAGAGCGCGTCGATCCAGCACGTCCAACTTTTCTTTTTCCGCTTCGATTAATACACGCACCATCGCCTCAACCGCTTCCACCGGAAATTGCCCGGCAGCGGTTTCGGCCGAGAGCATTACCGCATCGGTGCCATCGATGGCGGCATTCGCCACATCGGACACTTCTGCACGAGTCGGCACTGGGCTGGAGATCATCGATTCCATCATCTGCGTCGCGGTGATGACCGCTTTGTTTTTCAAGCGCGCCGCGCGGATCATGCGCTTTTGTAGCGCGGGAACGACCGCATCGCCCACTTCTACGGCGAGGTCGCCGCGCGCGACCATGATCGCGTCGCTGGCAACGAGGATTTCATCTAGCGCTTCGATCGCTTCAGCGCGCTCGATTTTTGCGATCAAGATCGCCTTGCCCCCGGCTTCACGCATGAGTTCGCGGGCGCGCCACATGTCCGCACCCGAACGCGGAAATGATACGGCCAGAAAATCACAGCCTAAATCAGCGGCAGTTTGAATATCGGCGATGTCTTTTTCGGTCAGCGCCGGCGCGGTTAAGCCGCCGCCTTTGCGGTTAATGCCCTTGTTATTTGAAAGGACACCACCGCGAATCACGACGCAATGGACCTGCTCACTCTTCACTGCCGTAACGTGCATTTCGATGCGGCCATCGTCGAGCAGCAAAATATCGTCCGGCTTCACATCGTTCGGCAATTCTTTGTAATCGAGGCCGACGCGCTCGCCGTTGCCGATTGTGCATTTCGCATCGAGAATAAATTTATCGCCGACTTGCAGCGTAATCTTGCCCTCTTTGAACTTACCGATGCGAATTTTCGGACCTTGCAAATCGACCAGAATACCGACGGTGCGACCGAGATTTTTCGCAATGGATTTAACGTTCGCGACGCGCTCAGCGTGTTCTTTAGCAGTGCCGTGGGAGAAATTCATTCGCACGACATCCACGCCCGCCTCAATCATGCGCGCGAGCGTCGCCGGATCACTGGAAGAAGGGCCCAAGGTTGCAACGATTTTGGTCTTACGCAACATCAATGTGTAGGGTGCGCAATGCGCACGCGTCCTTTCGAGTCATGGTGCGCAGTGCGCACCCTACGATGCGGCACGTTCCTCTAGGATTGCAACCGCAGGCAATTTTTTGCCTTCGAGAAATTCGAGAAACGCGCCACCGGCGGTCGAGATATAGGAAATTTGATCGGTGACGCCGTATTTCGCGATGGCAGCAACGGTGTCGCCGCCGCCGGCAATCGAAAATGCCGACGATCCTGCAATCGACATCGATAACGATTCCGTACCTTTGCCGAATTGCTCGAACTCAAATACTCCCAGCGGGCCGTTCCAAACGATGGTACCCGCTTTGCGCACGATGTCCATGTAATTACGCACCGTCATCGGGCCGACATCGAAAATCATATCGTCGTCTTCGATTTCTTCGACGTCTTTGACGTCTGCTTCCGCCGTTGCGGAAAATTCTTTGCCGGTTACAACATCCACCGGAATCGGCACCTCGCAGCCTTTGGCTTTTGCTGCGGCGATGATGTCTCTCGCTTCTTGTACTAGATCTTTTTCGACGAGGGATTTACCAATCTTCAATCCTGCTGCGAGCATGAAGGTGTTGGCGATGCCACCGCCGACGATGAGTTGATCGACTTTCTCCGACAGCGCTTTAAGCACCGTGAGCTTTGTAGAAATTTTTGAGCCGCCGACGATGGCGAGCAGCGGGCGTTTCGGATTGCCCAGCGCTTTGGTGAGCGCGTCGAGCTCCGCCGCCATCAATGGGCCGGCGCAGGCGATGGGCGCAAACTTGGCGATGCCGTGAGTCGTCGCTTCGGCGCGATGCGCCGAGCCGAAGGCATCGTTCGCGTAAATATCACAAAGCTTGGCCATCTTTTGCGCCAGCGCATCGTCGTTTATCTTTTCGCCTTTGTTGCCGCGGCAATTTTCCAGCATCACCACTTCACCGGGTTTCACGTCAACGCCGTCGACCCAGTTTTGCTTTAGTGGCACCGGCTTGCCGAGTACTTCGCTCAAGCGTTTCGCAACGGGCGCGAGCGAATCTTCCGGCTTCAACTCGCCTTCGGTTGGGCGGCCCAGGTGCGAGGTCACCATCACGGCGGCGCCTTTTTCCAACGCGAACTTAATGCCATCGACCGATGCGCGGATACGCGTATCGTCAGTGATATTGCCCGCATCGTCTTGCGGCACGTTAAGGTCGGCGCGAATAAAGACGCGCTTGCCCGTTAGGTTTAGGTCGGTGAGTTTGAGAATGGCCATTGTGCGTGAGGAGTTAGGTGTCAGGAGTGAGGTGTGAAAAGCAATGAGCGGTAAGCTTTTACGCCTCGCACCTCACTCCTCACCCCTCACGGAACTATTTTGCTACAACGCGCGCCATTTCCAAACACTTATTGGAATAGCCCCATTCGTTGTCGTACCAGGACACGACCTTGATGAACGTGCTATCGAGTGCAATACTCGCTTCCGCGTCGAAAACCGACGTGCAGACTTCGCCGCGAAAATCGCTGGCGACGACTTTGTCTTCGGTGTAGCCGAGCACGCCCTTGAGCGCACCTTGGCTTTGCGCCTTCATTTCAGCGCAGATTTCTTCAAAGCTTGCGGCCTTTACGAGCTCGCAAGTCAAATCCACGACCGAGACGTCCGATGTCGGTACGCGGAAAGACATGCCGGTGAGCTTCTTGTTGAGTTCGGGAATCACCACGCCAACCGCTTTCGCCGCGCCGGTCGACGACGGAATGATATTTTCCAGAATGCCGCGTCCGCCGCGCCAGTCTTTGTTCGATGGGCCGTCGACGGTTTTCTGCGTGGCGGTGGCGGCGTGCACGGTGGTCATCAGGCCGCGCTTAATGCCCCATTTGTCGTTGAGCACTTTTGCCACGGGCGCGAGACAGTTAGTGGTGCACGAGGCGTTGGAAATGATCGCCTGACCGGCGTAGGTTTTGTCATTGACGCCGTAGACAAACATCGGCGTATCGTCCTTCGAGGGCGCGGACATGATGACTTTTTTCGCACCGGCGTCGATGTGTTTTTGTGCGGTTTCTTTGCTGAGAAAAAGGCCGGTCGATTCGATCACGACCGTAGCGCCGACATCGCTCCATTTTAGTTCGGCCGGATCTTTGACTGCCGTTAAACGAACCTTGTTACCGTTGACTACGAGCGTGTTGCCCTCCACGGCGATGTCGCCCTTGAAGCGGCCATGTACCGAATCGTATTTAAGCATATACGCTAGATAATCGGGCTCGAGCAAATCATTGATGGCGACGATTTCAACGTCCTTGAAATTTTGCACAGCGGCGCGAAACACCATGCGGCCAATGCGGCCAAAACCGTTGATTCCTACTTTGATTGCCATTTATTTCTCCGAGTCTAGAACCAATTTGACCGTCGCGACAACATTGTCGACGGTGAAGCCAAAAAATTTGAATAATTCGCCGGCGGGGGCGGATTCGCCGAAGCGATCGATGCCAACCACTGCGCCTTCCAATCCGACATATTTACGCCAGTAGTCCGTCACACCGGCCTCGATGGCGACGCGCGGCACGCCGGGCGGTAAAACAAATTCTTTATAGTTTAATTCTTGTCGATCGAAAACTTCGGCGCAGGGCATCGACACGACGCGAACGTAAATTCCCACTTCAGCTAAGGCTTCGCGCGCACCGATCGCCAACTGCACTTCCGAGCCTGTGGCGATAAGAACCGCCTTGGGCTGGCGTAATTTCGCTTCCGACAAGATGTAGCCGCCTTTGCCGATGTTCACGACTGCCGACGGATCGCGCGCTTGATAGGGCAAATTTTGACGCGACAAAATCAAACAGGAAGGCCCGTCATCGCGCTCAATCGCCGCGGTCCAGGCCATCGCTGTTTCCACCGTGTCGCAGGGGCGCCACACATCCAATTGCGGAATCAAGCGCAAGCTCGACACGTGCTCGACCGATTGATGTGTCGGGCCGTCTTCGCCGAGGCCGATGGAATCATGGGTGAAGACAAAAATGTTGCGCAACTTCATCAGCGCCGCCATGCGCAGCGCGTTGCGCGAATAATCGGCGAAAGTCAGAAACGTGCCGGTGTAAGGAATAAATCCGCCGTGCAGCGCCATACCATTGGTGATCGCCGCCATGGCAAATTCGCGTACACCGAAATTAATGTAGTTGCCGCCATGGTCTTTGCTGATTGATTTCGAGCCGGACCAATTAGTAAACACGCTGCCGGTTAAATCCGCCGAGCCACCGACGAAGCCGGGCAAGTTTGGGGCGAGAATTTCAATCGCTTGTTGCGAGGCTTTGCGCGTGGCGATGCTTTCAGCTTTTTCGTTTTGCGTCGACAGCAACGCTGTCACAATTTTGTCCCACTGCTCGGGCAACTTATTGGAAAGGCGATGCTCGAAGGCCAGCGCCAGTTGCGGCTCTGCGGCACTATATGCCTGGAACGCCTTATTCCATGCGGCTTCCAGGGCAGCGCCATTTTCGCGGCCGTCCCATGCCGAATAGATTTCTTTGGGAATTTCGAACGGCGCGTGATTCCAGCCAAGCGTGGCGCGGGTCGCGGCGATTTCTTTTTCACCCAAAGGGGCGCCATGTGTCGCGTCCGTGCCTTGCTTGTTCGGCGAACCTTTTCCAATGATGGTTTTGCAGCAAATCATGGTCGGTTTGGCCGATTGCGATTTTGCTTGTTTGATCGCGGCATCGATGGCCGCAGCGTTGTGGCCGTCGACATTCGCGATCACATTCCAACCATAGGCTTCGAAACGCTTCGGCGTATCGTCGGTAAACCAACCCTTGACTTCGCCGTCGATGGAAATGCCGTTATCGTCGTAGAAACAAATCAACTTGCCCAACCCGAGCGTGCCGGCCAGCGAGCAGGCCTCGTGGGAAATGCCATCCATCAAGCAACCGTCGCCGAGGAAAACGTAAGCGTGGTGATCGACGATATTATGGCCGGGCCGGTTGAATTCCGCCGCGAGCAACTTTTCCGCGATCGCCATACCCACCGCGTTGGCAATACCTTGGCCGAGCGGGCCGGTGGTGGTTTCCACGCCGGGCGTCATGCCGTATTCGGGATGGCCCGGCGTTTTCGAGTGGAGCTGGCGGAAATTTTTGAGCTCGTCGATCGGTAAATCGTAGCCGGTCAGATGCAGCAACGCATACAGCAGCATCGTGCCGTGTCCGTTCGACACAACAAAGCGTTCACGATTCGCCCAATTGGGTTTACTCGGGTTGTGCTTAAGATGGCTGCGCCACAATACTTCGGCGATGTCCGCCATGCCCATCGGCATACCGGGATGACCGGATTTGGCTTTTTCCACCGCGTCCATGGCTAGGGCGCGGATAGCATTAGCGAGTTCTTGTCGAGCGGGAGAAGCCACAGATGTCTCGGCGGGAAAGTTCATAATTATCCTTGAAACGGAGGAACCTGTCATTCCCACGTGCGCCGGAATGACAGGTGAATCAGAAATGGTGCGCGCGAGAAGTTAACCGGCGCGTTTACGCTGCTCGTTCAGCTTCAAAATCATCGGCGTCAAAATCAACTGCATCGCCACTTCTTGTTTACCGCCGGGGACGACGATGCAGTTCGCCCGGGACATGAACGAATCGTGAATCATCGACAACAGGTACGGAAAATCGATGCCCTTCGGGTTGCGAAATCGAATCACGACGAAGCTTTCATCCGCGGTCGGAATATCGCGCGCGACAAACGGGTTACTGGTATCCACCGTCGGCACGCGCTGGAAATTGATGTGCGTGCGCGAAAATTGCGGCACGATGTAATGCACGTAATCGTGCATGCGGCGCAAAATCGTTTGCGTGACCGCCTCGGTCGAATAGCCGCGCATTTTCGTATCGCGGTGCATTTTTTGAATCCATTCGAGATTGACGATCGGCACCACACCGATGAGTAAATCCGCGTAACGTCCGACATCGATATCGCCATCCACCACCGAGCCGTGCAAGCCCTCGTAGAACAAGGCTTCGGTACCCGCTTCGATTTGCTCCCACGCAGTGAAGGTGCCGGGTTTTTGTTTGTACGGCGCCGCCTCCTCGTCATCATGCAAATAGCGCCGTACCTTCCCAACGCCCTTCTCGCCATAGTCCTTAAACAACAACTCTAATTCGCCGAATATGTTGGCATCGGGCCCGAAGTGGCTGATCGGTCGTCCGCCCTTTTCCTCGGATTTGACGATCGCTTGTTTCATTTCTTCGCGATCGTAGCGGTGAAAACTATCGCCTTCGATGAAGGTGGCTTTGATGCCCTCGCGCCGAAAAATATGCGTGAAGGTATTTTTGACCGAAGTGGTGCCGGCGCCGGAGGAGCCGGTTACGGCGATGACAGGGTGTTTTATGGACATCGAATTACCCGGATAAGATTATGAATCGCACCACTTCAAAATTTGTCATTCCCGCGAAGGCGGGAATCCATTTGGCGCAACATGGATCCCCGCCTTCGCGGGGATGACACCGATAGTTTATTGAATGTTATTGCACAAACAAATTCCGCACGTTAAAAAGCGGCGATTTAAATTCTTCCGGGACCGCCTCGTTGTGGTAGCTGACCACGCGTTCGACTTCGTTTTTAGAGCCCAAAATCACCGGCACGCGCTGATGCAATTGTTCCGGCATTAAGTCCAGAATGCGTTCGCGGCCGGTCGATGCGGCGCCGCCGGCTTGCTCGACGATAAACGCCATCGGGTTCGCTTCGTACAACAAGCGCAACCGGCCCGGTTTACCCGGATCTTTGGTGTCGCGAGGATACATGAAGATACCGCCGCGATTCAAAATTCGATGCACTTCCGCCACCATCGACGCGATCCAGCGCATGTTGAAATTCGCACCGCGCGGCCCGCCCGTGCCTTCCAAACATTCGGATACATAACGCCGCACCGGCGCTTCCCAAAAGCGCTGGTTGGAACTATTGATTGCGAACTCGTTCGTATCGGCAGGAATTTTCATGTCGACGTGGGTCAAAATAAATTCGCCGATTTCGCGATCAAGCGTGAATCCGTGCACGCCGTCGCCTAGGGTCAACACCAACATCGTGCTCGGCCCATAGACTGCATAACCGGCGCACACTTGCTCGGTGCCGGGCCGCAAAAAATCGGCAGCGATCGGGTTCATGCAATCGTCCGGGCAGCGTAGCACCGAAAAAATGGTGCCGACCGAAATGTTGACATCGGCATTGGATGAGCCATCCAGCGGATCGAAAATGAGCAGATATTTGCCGGACTGCTGGTCGTGGGCGATCAGATGCACTTCGTCCATTTCTTCCGACACGAGCGCGGCGAGATTGCCGGAGCGCTCGGCGAAGTCGATCATGATTTGGTTCGATACGACGTCGAGTTTTTTTTGCTTTTCACCCTGCACGTTAATGGCATCGGCATCGCCGAGATAGTTGCCGACGGCGCCTTTGCTGATGGCGATGGCAATGTGTTTGCAAGCGCGCGACAGGTCGTTGATCAAGGAGACCAGCGCATCGTCAACGCGCTGGCTATGTTTTTTGTGCTCGATTAAGAAACGAGCGAAATTTAAGCCGCGGTCCATTATTATTTTCTCCTCGTGGGATGGCGCGACGGCGGTCGCGACCTACCCGTTGCCTTGCGTAAATACCCGGCTGGCCAACACATCGTCGGCTTCGATCGTCATCAAATCCGCTTGGCTCAATGGCTCATTCATGCGCGCGAACAAGCGATTCGCCTGCCGCAACTGAATGCGATCCAACGCATTGCGCACCGAGCGCGCGTTGGCGAAATGCGGTTGCTTCATGCGCTTCTCGATGTAGTCGACAAACGCCGTTTTCGCTGCGTCGCTGAATTGATACTCGCTGGTTTGCAGCATGAGCTGGCTGATGGACATCAATTCATCCGGCTGGTAATCAGGAAAATCTACGTGGTGCGCGATGCGCGAGGACATTCCCGGATTGCTGCGGAAAAACGTGTCCATCCGATCTTTGTAGCCGGCCAAAATGACGACCAAATCGTCGCGCTGATTTTCCATCACTTGCAACAAAATCTCGATCGCCTCTTGGCCATAATCGCGCTCGTTTTCCGGGCGATAAAGATAATAGGCCTCGTCGATGAACAGCACGCCGCCCATGGATTTCTTCAAAATTTCTTTTGTTTTTGGCGCGGTGTGACCGATGTATTGACCGACCAAATCGTCGCGCGTCACCGCAATGAGATGACCTGTGCGCACATACCCGAGACGATGCAGGATCTCCGCCATGCGCATCGCCACGGTCGTTTTGCCGGTGCCGGGATTACCGGTAAAACTCATATGCAGCGACGGGGAATTGGCCTGCAAGCCAATGCTGGCGCGGGCCTTGGCGATGATCAAGAGCGCAGCAATTTCGCGAATACGCGTTTTTACCGGCTTCAATCCCACTAACTCGGCGTCGAGTTTATCCAATACTTCCGCGACGTTAGAGTCGCGGAAGATCGCGGCGAGATCGATGTGGGCAGATTTCGTAACGGGTTCGTTGAGTGTGTTCATAGCCCTGATCGCCGTCGCAGCCGCGAGCGTTGTACGCGCTCGCGGCGCGCCTTAGTAGCGGGTTCCCTCGGGCTTATCGGTCGCGTAGCTGCGAACCGTGTAGCGCTGATTGCGGCCGTCGACCTCTTGCCGCTCCAAGCTGAAGCCCGGTTCGTTCTTCGGCCGGTTGACGATGTACGACATGCGCGGCGTTTCCCAACCGTGGGTGGAGTCAAACGCCGTCACGCGAATATAGTGATTCGGGAAGGTCTTACGGCATTCGTTGATTTCCATGAGGATTCCGGCTGGATCCTTGAGATCGAACATCGGCAGGCCGAACATCTCCCAATAGGTATTGCGCGGATGCGGGTCATCGGTGTATTCGACGTTGACCGCCCAGTTGTTTTTCAGCGCGTACTTAATTTGCGCGATGATCTGGGCGTCGGTCAGATCCGGGAGGTAAGAAAATTGCCCTTGCGTAACGCGATTACCGTGATTAGTCATCATGATTTTGTCTCCGAGGTCAGGTGGCGGTTGGGGTAGGCACGAAGTCAGCGGTGTCGGTGGATTCGTAATTGAAGCTTATATCGCCCCAGGTGTCGATTGCGGCCTTGAGCGGTGAGCACCATTTGGCGGCTTCCGCGAGAATTTGCGGGCCCTCGTTGAAATAATCGCGGCCTTCGTTGCGCGCCATGATCATGGCTTCGAGCGCCACGCGGTTTGCGACCGCGCCGGCCTGGATACCCATCGGATGGCCGATGGTGCCGCCGCCGAATTGCAACACCACGTCTTCGCCGAGATAGTGAATGAGCTGATGCATTTGACCGGCGTGAATGCCGCCGGAGGCCACGGGCATCACTTTGTTGAGCGAGGCCCACTCTTGCTCGAAGAACAGACCGTGCTCCAAGCTCGGCGCGGTATGGGTTTGCAGCAAAGTGTCGTAGAAACCTTTGATCATGAGCGGATCGCCTTCGAGCTTGCCCACCACGGTCCCCGCGTGGATATGGTCCACGCCCGCCATGCGCATCCATTTGCAGATCACACGGAAATTCATGCCGTGATTTTTTTGCCGCGAATAAGTCGAATTGCCGGCGCGATGCAGGTGCAAAATCATGTCGTTCTTGCGCGCCCATTTGGCCATACTCTGAATCGCCGTGTAGCCTATGACGAGATCGATCATGATGATCACGCTGCCGAGCGTCTTGGCGAACTCGGCGCGCTCGTACATCTCTTCCATCGTGCCGGCGGTGACGTTAAGGTAATGGCCCTTGACTTCACCGGTGGCGGCCGAGGCTTTGTTAACCGCTTCCATGCAGTAAAGAAACCGGTCGCGCCAGTGCATGAACGGCTGCGAATTAATGTTCTCGTCGTCCTTCATGAAGTCTAGACCGCCCTTCAGGCCCTCGTAGACGACGCGGCCGTAGTTGCGGCCGGACAGGCCAAGCTTGGGCTTGGTGGTGGCACCCAACAGGGGCCGTCCGAACTTGTCCAGCCGCTCGCGCTCCACCACAACACCGGTCGCGGGACCTTGGAACGTCTTTAAGTATGCGACGGGAATGCGCATGTCTTCAAGGCGCAGCGCTTTCACGGCCTTGAAGCCGAATACGTTGCCGATGATCGACGCCGTTAGGTTGGCGATCGATCCGGGCTCGAATAGATCGAGGTCGTAGGCGATATAGGCGAAATACTGCTGCGGCGTGGAGGTTCCCGGCCCAGTGTTCGGCACCGCATCGACGCGATATGCTTTAGCGCGGTATAGCTCGCACGCGGTCAGCCGGTCGGTCCAGACCACCGTCCAAGTAGCGGTGGAAGACTCGCCCGCCACCGCGGCCGCGGCCTCAATCGCATCGACACCCTCTTGCGGCGTGATTCGAAACAGCGCGAGCACGTCGGTTTCCTTAGGCACGTAGTCGGAATCCCAATAGCCCATTTTGGCGTAGGGCATTACACCGGATTTGTAGCGATCTTTTCCCTCAATCGGAGCATTCATGGCGTTCTCGTTTAATGAAGTCAACCTCAATCCTACGAAAATTTATCTATCAGTAATATTCACAATTTTTGAATATAATGATAAGTAATAGTTATTCATTGAGGTGTCCTGTGCTTCATCTGACTTTTCGTCAAATGCAAATTTTCGATGCCGTTGCGCGTCACCTGAGTTATTCGCGCGCCGCCGAAGAGCTTCATTTAACGCAACCGGCGGTGTCGATGCAAATGCGCGAGTTGGAAGACAATATCGGTCTGTCGCTGCTGGAGCAGATCGGCAAAAAGATTTTTTTAACGCAAGCGGGCGAAGAGTTACAGCAGCGCAGCCAGGACATTCTTATGCGCCTGGCGGAAACGCGCACCGCACTGGAAACCTTGAAGGGTGTTGACCACGGCCGTCTCAATATTGCCGTGGTCAGCACGGCGAAATATTTCGCGCCGAAATTGCTGGCGTTATTTTGCCAACGTTACGAGGGTGTCAAACTTCAGCTCACCGTCAGCAATCGCGAAGAAGTGCTTCATCGCTTGACGGACAATCGAACCGACCTCGCCATCATGGGTCAGCCGCCGGATGGTTTCGACGGTGAAAAAGAGGCCTTCGCCTACCATCCGCTCAGTGTCATCGCACCGCCGGAGCATCCGCTCGCGAGCGTAAAACAAATTCCGTTGCACCTGCTGATGCAAGAAAACTTAATCATCCGCGAACCGGGCTCGGGCACGCGCAACGTATTCGAGCGCTTGTTGGTCACCCATCGTTTGAAAGCCGAGCGAACGCTGCAAATGGACAGCAACGAAACGATTAAGCAAGCGGTGATGGCGGGCATGGGCGTGGCGTTGTTATCGCTGCACACCATCGCGCTGGAACTCGAAGCCAAACGCCTGGTCGTGCTCGATGTGGAAACTCTGCCGGTCACGCGCCGCTGGTACATCGCGCATCGCATGGGCAAACGTCTACCGCCGGCAGCGGTGGCGTTCCGGCAATTTTTGTTGGATGAGGGCGCTGCGCTGCTCGGACAAGGGCGCGACAAAACGGAAAAGGCACCGCGCCAGAAGGCAGGCGGGAAGCGGCTCGCAGGCAATGATGCTCGCAGAATCAGGCTAGGAGCGGCTCGTGGCAAGGTCGCTTAGGTGCATCGTATTTCGACGCAATCTTTTCCTTTAGGCCCCATAGATGCATACTGTTGTTAACGGATTATTTGGCGGAGAAACTGTAATGCAACTTGATCCAAGAAAGAATAGTCGCCGGAGATGCTGGCTTGGTTTGGCGCTGCTGTTCGTCGGCAACACGGCCTTCGCACAATCGCTTCCCGAGATCGACGTGACCGTGGCGGCGACGCAAATCCAAGAAAAACAAATCAAAGTGCTCGACGTTCGCGAGCCGGCAGAATTTGCAACCGGTGTGATTCAAGGCGCGCTGCTGATTCCACTCGGCCAAGTAGAAAAACGCGTCGCAGAATTAGAAACCTTTAAAGATCAGCCGATGTACGTCGTATGCGGCTCCGGCGGACGCTCTGCGCAAGCGATTAAATTGCTGAGCAAGGTTGGTTTCACCCAGCTTACGAATATTAAAGGTGGGATGAATGCTTGGCGGAAAGCTAAGTTGCCGGTCGTTTACTTGGACAGATAACTTCTCCACTTGCAGCCACAGGCCACCGTGTCATTCCCGCGAAAGCGGGAATCCATTTGGCTTTTGAACGTCAACATGGATTCCCGCTTTCGCGGGAATGACAACC
The DNA here is from genome assembly GCA_031406045.1 of Pseudomonadota bacterium. Classification (GTDB taxonomy): domain Bacteria; phylum Pseudomonadota; class Gammaproteobacteria; order Burkholderiales; family JALYOK01; genus JALYOK01. The sequence continues at coordinate 5,813 of JANOGO010000314.1, read as the reverse complement.
AACACATGTGATCTGGATTAAAACTGTCCGCACACTAAATTAAAGCCGAGCCCGAATCCAGCTCTTCCATTCCGCAAACAGCGATGGCTGCAAGCCCGCAATGACCGAGCGGTTCCACGTATCGCCGTTCCAAAAATCGTCAGTCGTGAAGGTTGCCATTTGGCCACCCGCTTCGCTTAAGATCAAACTGCCGGCCGCGTAGTCCCACAACTTTTGCCCGCCATGAAGATAGAGATTGAATCTTCCTGCGGCGACGTAACACCATTCCAGCGTCGAGGCGCCAAAATTGCGTTGCGACGCGAACGGCGGCTTTTCCGCTAACGCCAAACGCAAGTTAACCGGCAGGCGCTTGAAATCGACCTCTGCGACCGCTTCGCGCAACGTTAGTGAACGTTCGTGAATCGGCAATTCGACGCCGTTCAAAAAAGCGCCGCAGCCGCGTTCGGCGTAAAACGCTTCTTCCGCGACCGGGTCGTACACGACGCCTAGCACCGGCCAATGATTTTGCAGCAGCGCGACGGACACGGCGAAGTATGGAATACCGTTAACGAAATTCGACGTGCCGTCGATCGGGTCGACGCACCAAATGCCTTCGTTGCCCTGCTTCCACAATTCCAGATGTTCGGCGTCTTTCATTTCTTCGCCGAGCAAGGGACAATCGCGGATGGCGGTGAGCTCTTCGCGTAGCGCATTTTGTGCGGCGATGTCGGCTTGGGTGAACAGGCTGCCGTCGGTTTTGCGTTCGTGGGCGACTTTAAGGTAGCGCGGCATGACTTCCTCGCGCGCAACTTTTTTCACCGCAGCGATGGTCGCCGCTAGGGTTGCTGAAATACGGGTACTGCCGGCTACTTCCATTTGGATAACGGTTCCTTGCAGCACACAAAACGCGCAATCTTCATTGCGCGCCAACGAAAGTTACCGACGGATGCTGGTAGGTTGGCCACTCGATCGTAGAGCGATGCGATTTGATTACCTTATGATACCATGCTGTGTCGCAGCAAACTATTGTTCCCGTGGCCATCACGCGCTTGTTTTGCCCCATTAATCTCACCCATCGCGCCCAGGCCAATCTACCCAGCGCCGCCGCACACCACGCCATTCGCGTGCTGCGTTTGAAACGCGGCGATGAAGTACGTTTGTTCAACGGCGAGGGCGGTGAATATGAGGCAAGCATTCATCGCGTCGAAAAAGATATCGTCACGGTAGACATCGGCCGCCATAACGACATCGAGCGCGAATCCAAACTCAACGTCTGCCTCGCGCAAGCGATCACCACCGGCGACAAAATGGATTTCACTTTGCAAAAGGCCGCGGAGTTGGGCGTGGCGCGCATTCAGCCGCTGCAAACCAATCGCGCGGTGGTAAAGCTCAATCAAGAGCGCGCCGAAAAGCGCTTGCAGCATTGGCAAAATGTCGTCGCCTCAGCATGCGAACAATGCGGCCGCAACACCGTGCCGACGGTCGCGCCGATACTGCCGTTCGAACATTGGGTCGCCTCGACTGATCCCGCGTCGATGCGCTTGATGCTCTCGCCCTACGCCGAAAAATCATTGCGCGATTGCCCGGTGCCGACGGGCGAGGTAAATTTGGTGATCGGCCCCGAAGGCGGCCTCAATCAAGAAGAAGTCGCCTTTGCGCAAATCAAGGGCTTCACGTCGGTGCGCATGGGGCCGCGCGTGCTGCGCACCGAGACGGCGCCGCTCGCGGCATTGGCGGCCATGCAAGTTTTATGGGGCGACTTCTGACATAACGTCGCGCTTGCTCGTAGAATACGCAACTTAACCAATTCGATTGCCCATGGCCAAATCCGATTCATTCGTCAGCGCGTTCCGGCTCGCAGCGCCTTACATCCACACCTTTCGCGGCAAAATTTTCGTCATCGCGTTTGGTGGCGAGGTGGTGCAAGGCGGCAAGTTTGTTGCGCTGGTACACGATTTGAATTTGCTTGAAAGTTTAGGCGTGCACTTAGTACTGGTGCATGGCACGCGGCCGCAAATCGAGGCGCGATTGCAGAAAACCGATCATCAATCGCAATTCGTTCGGGGCTTGCGGGTAACCGATGCAGAAATCCTCGCGGTTGTAAAAGAAGCCACCGGCACCGTGCGCGTCGAAATTGAAGCATTGCTGTCGATGGGCTTGCCGAATTCGCCGATGGCCGGTTCCGATATTCGTGTCGCCAGTGGTAATTCCGTCACGGCGCGGCCGATGGGCGTGATCGACGGCGTCGATTTGCAACACACCGGCACCGTGCGCAAAATCGACGCCGATGGCATCAAGCGCCGCTTGGAAGACGAGGAGATCGTATTACTCTCGCCGCTCGGTTATTCGCCGACCGGTGAAGTGTTTAATTTAGCGCTGGAAGACGTGGCCACCAGCGCCGCCATTGCGCTGAAAGCCGACAAGCTGATTTTCCTGATGGACGGGCCGGGCATGCTCGATAAGCGCGGCAAGCTGCTCAGCGAAATCACCGCCCACGACGCCGAAGCGGAACTGGCCAAAAATAACAAACAGCCGGAAGATATCCGGCTTTACGTGCCCTGCGCGATTCGCGCCTGCAAAGAAAGCGTCGGCCGCTGCCACATTATCGATCGCAATATCGACGGCGGCCTGTTGTCGGAGCTATTTACACGCGCCGGCATCGGCACGATGGTCACGCGCGATCCGCTGGAAAAATTGCGCACTGCGACCATTCAAGACGTCGGCGGCATCATTCGCTTAATCGAACCGCTGGAAGCCGAAGGCATTTTGGTCAAGCGTTCGCGTGAGCAAATCGAAATGGAGATCAATAATTTTTCGGTGCTGGATTATGATGGCACGATCATCGGCTGCGTCGCGTTTTTTCCTTTTCAAGGCGAGAAAGCGGCGGAGCTCGCGTGCATGGCAGTCGATCCGGCCTATCGAAATCTTGGCCGCGGCGACACGCTGCTGACGCACATCGAAACCCGCGCAAAGAAATCAGGCATCCGTAATTTGTTTGTGCTGTCGGCGCGCAGTTTTCATTGGTTTATCGAACGCGGGTTCGAGGAAACAACGGTGGAATTACTGCCGGATCAGAAGCAGAAAAACTATAGTTATGAGCGTCGCTCTAAAGTGCTGGTGAAGCGCTTGATCGGCAAAAAGAAAGGAATCCCATGACCAGAATGATCCAATGTGTGAAGCTACAAAAGGAGGCCGAGGGCCTCGATTTTGCACCGTACCCCGGCGCGCTGGGAAAACGCATTTATGAAGGCGTTTCCAAAGAAGCGTGGAAGGGCTGGGTAGACTATCAAAAGATGTTGATCAACGAGAATCGACTCAACCTCGCCGACATCAAAGCGCGCAAATATCTCGAACAGCAAATGGAAAAACATTTCTTCGGCGATGGCGCCGAGCAAGTAGCGGGCTATGTTCCGCCCGCGAAGTGATACGGCGCGTTAGCCTGTGTGATGCTTCACGTATTGCGTGACCAGTTCCATATTTTCCATCGAAATTTTGCTGAACTGACAACCGCAACGACGGCCGACGACATTGCCGGCATCGAAAATTTCCGCGGTGTTTTGGATCGTTAAATCGAACACGACCTCGCCAATGTCCGGCAAATTCACGGCGCAATCTTTCAATTCCTTGCCCAGTTGCGCTTGCATCAAAAGCGGGTTGACCATAATCGCCACGCCGCCGACACCGATATCCAGGACCGGAAAAATAACTGTTTGCGGCTCGCGACTTAACGAATCAGCGAACAACATTTCCAGCGGCGCCGCCGCCGGCGGCCGGATGCGCGCGCTCTCGCGCCGCTCGGAACAGAACATCATTTTTGGAATCCGCACGCGCCAGGCCGGCTTACCCTCGAATTCGGTCGGCTCCACGCGCTCCGCGTGAAACTGCACTTTAATGGAACTTAACACCGTAATCAGCGAGGCTTTGCCGGGGGGAAATTTCGCCTGGGAACCAGCGTCTTCGGAAAAAATAATCTCATCGAAATAGGGATTGATCTGCGAGATTTTCCCAGACAAGTATGCGTTGGAGTTGGGAAATGAGATTAGCGCATTGGAGCGATTTCCACTGAGCCCCCTAAGCAATGTGACGATATCCGGTCGTGTTGTAATAATACTTGCATTATCAGCAGGTTGGTCGAATTCTTGCATCGCGAATGCCCTAGTGGTTAAGAAAACAATTTAGGGAGGCTCTAATTTATTTCGAGTTCTAAGCGAGATAAGGCGCGAACAAAAAATATAGCAGCAGCATGTGTCTGATAGGTAAGGCGATATTTTTTGTTCGCAACGCAGTATCGCGACGAAATCGGAATAAATCAAAGCTTCCCCAAGTATGGGCCAGATTTTGCGGCATTGCATTAGGGAAAATCGGAAATCAGTCGGGACGAATTGCGATGCCCGAAATTTTATCATACACGGATTTTTCCGCTGAGTTGTCGGCTGTGGCGGCGGTTCGCGATTCATTGGCGATGCTGAGTTCCTTCTGCAGGCTCGCGATACGCATCCGGTGTTCGTCGCAATCCAGTTCTAATCGATCATAGCGACTGCGCCAACTCTCAAAAAATTCTTGGAATTTACGCCCTTCGCGTCCGCCACGAACAATCCATGCGGTCAGAAAACCGATCGCAAAGCATAGGGCGAGGCTGATGATGGTCTGGACCGCGATTGCTATCAAAATTGTATCCTTGCCGGCGCCAACTTCGATTCTCTGGCGCTCGGCACCTTACTGTTCACCAAGCTTGTGCTTTGCGTTTGCGCGGACGCACTAACCTGTAGTTCGTTAAAAAACTGTCCCTCGGCGCCGACCAATTTCGCCAGCGTTCGGCCCGCTGCGATCCGCGCTTCGACAGTCGGCACTTGGCCGAACAGCAACACTTTCATGCCGCTGACATTGATTTCGCCCGAGTTCAATGCATTCACGCGCGGCGGAAACCATTTCAACACCGAATCAAACCAGGGTGTGACCACGATTCCCGATTGAATGCCTAGGTTGTCCTCGACGTTGTATCCGTAAATTTCACGAGCGCGCGCGAGCACCGTTTGATGCGCCGCTTCGTCGGGCAACATACCGCGCAACGTGGCCCGGCCGTCTTGAAGCTTGATACTCAAAATCACGGGTACGAGAATGTCGCCTTTGACCAGCGAGCGTTCTTTTATTTTTTCCGGAACGAGTTTTGCAATTTCCGCCGCCGAGCGCGCCTCGAGATACCAACGCGTGGCAATCGACAGCAATACCGCAGCAAAAAACACGAGGATTCCAACGGCAAGAACGACACGTTCGTTCACCGACTGCAAACGGGTAAGCAGGGAATGGTCAGGCGTGGGCATCAAGTTCATTGTTCTGCCTTGTTACCAGCCAGGGTTGAGGTCATCTATTATTTTTATTGTTATTTTTGTGTGTAAAACAAATTATAAATCAAATTTTGTGCAGTGCGGCAAGTTAGTGCGTTTTGTGACCGCGTCACGAGCCTCACCCAGCTTGCCTCGTGGCACTGCATGCCCTGGGAGGCGCATAAACGCTGCACTACCGGCCATCACCTATTTCCACGCGTCATTGCGAGCTGCCTTTATCGGAGGAGCCGATACTGCCCACGTACCACGAACCGTATGATATTGGAGAGTCGAGGCTTAAAAGTCCGCGGCTTAGCACAACCAACTGCGATAGCAACCGCCCAACCTTGTCATCGCGAGCTGCCTGTGTTGGCGCGGCCGATACTGCTCATGGACCATGAACCGCGTAAACGTTGGCGTTGTAGGGTGGATCAAGCAATGCGGATCCACCGTGGCGAACATCGTTCGCCGATTTTTTTCGCCCATGGTGGATCCGCTGCGCTTGATCCA
>JANOGO010000279.1:0-36582 GCA_031406045.1 Pseudomonadota bacterium | reverse complement strand
CGATCAGCCCGAGTTCGACCACTTTTTTCATGATCGTGTCTTGGTTGTATTCCCAGGCGTGAAACGGCGCGATATAGCGCGGCATTTTGGTCCCGGCGGGATAGCGATTGGGATTCCAAAAGCGTAGCAAATCGGCCTCGTCGAATTCGCCGCTTGCCTTCAATTCCGGCGGCGTCCAATCGACTTCGGAAATGGCGAGCGGTGGAAATTCATATTCCATGCGCTCCGGATCGGGCTGGCCGGGCGAATAGCCGGCCAAAATCAGCGGGATACCTTTTTGCACCGCGAGCTTAATCGCGTTGCCTTCGAATAACGGTGCATAAACATACGATACGGTATGGACGGCGCCGCGTTCCTCTTGGTTTTTCAGCAAATAGCGGAACAGCCGGCGATAAAATTCCTTTTCCGGCGTGTAGACAACGTGTTCGACATCGAGTTTTTCGACGCAGCGGTGAATGTTGTTCCAGGCGATTTCACCGATATCGATATCGGTGGTGTACGCCAACACTCGCAGGCCATACTCTTTTTTGAGTTTGTGCAGCAAATAGACGCTGTCTTTGCCGCCGCTTAAGCACACCAAACAATCGTATTCGCCCTGCCCGCGGCTCTCAGTGATGGCACGCTCCAGATCGGTTTCGCGCGCCTTACGCAGCGTTTCCGACACTCGGGCGTCGACCGGCTTATAAGTGCGGCAATATCCGCATGTACCGGCGCCGTCAAGATCCGCGCCTGGAGCCGTTCCTGGCAAAAGGCAGCGCTTACATCTGATCATTTACTCACTCCGTGGCCTGCGACTTTCGGGGGCAATAGGAATTGGGTTAACTCAGGTGTGCCAGGCGATTTGAAATTCCAACCGCTTCACCTTGCGAAAATGCGAACGGATACAGCGATTTTTCCGAACTGGCCGATTCGGGCTTGCCACCGAATCGATTAATCTGAGCGCGGACGTAATCCAGTTCCAAGCGCAGCAATACGGCCGGCGCATTGACGCGGCGATTCATTCGGGTTTCGGCCCAACCGGCAAAACCGAGCATGCGCTCGTAGTATTTAACATGGCGCGGATTTACTTCGATTAGCAAATCGGTGAATTTCTGGATATCGAAGGAATAAATAAAGGCGATATGAAACAGAGCCGCCAACACTTGCTTGGATTTGATTTCGCCGTCGACGGCGAGTTTGGTGAATTCGCAGAGGCGCCGCCCTTGGGAACGCAACGCGTTGAGTTCGACTTGGTAAAGATCGTCGGCCAACAGACCAATCGGCGAGTCGAAACCAATCGTTATGGTGCCGATGGTTTGATCGTCACTGGACGCAACCAGCGTCATGCGATTGGGCTGCTCTTCAGCGTTAAACGCCGTCTGATAGCCGCGCCAAGAATACATTTTCTTGATCAGCATGCTCGCGGAACTGCGCTGGCCGTGGGTGTCGGCTAGCCGTATTTTGAACTCTTTACGATCCACAACATGCTCAAGGGTATCGGCAACATCAGGCCTTTCCTGCATGAGTGGTCCGGCGGCCCGAAAGCCTAACGGCACCCGAATAATGGTGTCGCCGGACAACTCGTTTTTCTTTGATGAAATGACCATTTTTTGACCCAGCCTTAGTATCGAGGTCACATGGAAGCAGCTCGAGGTCCCAATTTAACGCCAAACAGCTGACCGTTTTGCGTTGATCGGGGCTAATTTAGGTTTTATCTAGCTTTTGCACTAATTTTAAACAGGATACAACGTTTTCTAATACTCTTCATTTTAATTCTCGTGTACACGGTTGTAAAGAAAAGGTTTGAGCGCTTACGAAAAACCCGAGTCGACAAAAAACACTTGCGGCTAAAAGGCTAAAGGGTTGACAATGCGCGTGTTTACGCTAAATTTGACTGTGTGCTGCCCCGAAAATGCATCAAAATTTGCGTAAAATTCAAATTCGGCAGTCTTCTAATCAACTCTCCGGAGAACCCCTGGTGAAAGCGCTTAAGTCTAAATCCCCACTTAAACTTGCTCCGATTGTAGCGTTTTTTATGGCTTTTTTGTTCGCGGGCTGCGCATTTCAGCAGGGACATCCATTAGCGCCGGCGCGCGCCGACTCGGCTGCCGGGACGGACTATTTAGTTGGCCCGGGAGACGTTTTAAATATCGTGGTGTGGCGCAATCCGGAGGTTTCGACCACTGTTCCGGTACGGCCGGACGGAAAATTCACCACGCCGCTGGTCGAAGATATCCACGCCAGCGGCAAGACTACCAGCCAACTGGCTCGCGATATCGAAAAAGCATTGTCGAAATATATTCAAGACCCCATCGTTTCGGTCATGGTGACGAATTTTGCCGGACCCTTCAGCGAGCAAATTCGCGTTGTTGGCCAGGCAGCAAAACCGCAAGCCTTACCATACAAAGAGCGCATGACTTTGCTTGATGTTCTGATTGCGGTCGGCGGCCTAACCGAATTTGCCAACGGCAACAGCGCAAGCATTCTACGTGCGGTGAATGGTAAAAGCCGGCAGTTTTCTGTGCGCCTCGAAGATTTGATTAAAGAAGGCGATATCTCGGCGAACGTTGAAATGCGTCCGGGCGATGTACTGGTGATTCCAGAAAGCTGGTTCTAATTCCATTTCGACTGTCACCACGATAATTCTTACAAGGTCGTTCTATGCATGAAATTATTGCCCAGCTAAGCGGTTATTTACGGTCGATGTGGCGTCACCGCTGGTATGCGCTCGCGACAGCATGGCTGGTCTCGCTGATTGGCTGGGGGTTGATATTTTCCATGCCGAGCCGCTTCGAAGCGTCGGCGCGGATTTATGTCGATACGACGTCGATATTGGGTCCGCTGATGGCCGGACTCGCGGTGAAGCCAAACTTGGATCAACAAGTGGGGATGATCGCGCGAACCTTAATCACGCGCCCTAATTTGGAAAAAGTACTACGAAACTCCGATCTCGATATTAAAGCGAGAAATAACTCCGAGAAAGAAGAGTTAATCGATTCGTTGCAAGCCCGGATTCAACTGATCGGTACCGGTAAAGACAATCTGTTTTCGTTGACTTATTGGGATTCTCATCCGGAACAAGCGAAAAAAGTAGTGCAGGCGCTGGTTAACATTTTTGTGGAAAGCAGCCTGGGCGATAAGCGCAAAGACAGCGAGTCGGCGCGGCGCTTTTTGGACGAGCAAATTAAGTCCTATGAACAGAAATTGGTTGTGGCAGAAAATTCCCTTAAGGATTTTAAGCAAAAGAATTTGGGAATCATGCCGGATGACAAGCAAAATTATTACAGCCGTTTGTCGGACGCGTCGGCCAGACTCAATCAAGCTCAATTGGAATTAAAGGAAGTTGAAAACGCTCGCGATGCCATTAAATCTCAGGTCGCAGGCGAGGACCCCGTGTTGATGCCGGACGAGATGCCCTCGGAGGTAGCTGATGCGGAAAGAAACCGCTCGAACGCGAAACGCAATCCGGAGCTGGATGAACGGATTCAATCGCTGGAAAAAAATCTAGACGCCTACCGCCTCAAGTATACCGAGCAGCATCCGGACATCATTGCCACCAAGCGGATCCTCGCTCAATTGCAGACGCAAAAAGAGAAAGAAGATCAGACATCAAAAGCCGAAGAAGAAATCGAGCAGGCCAAGCGTGCCGAGGAAGCAAAAATCTCCGGCGAAAAAGGCGGGGGATTGACAAGGCGGCAAAACCTTAATCCGGTGTTCCAGCAATTAAAAGTCGCGCTGGGTGAAGCCGAAGCGAATACCGCTTCGATGCGGGCGCGAGTAAATGAGTTTCAAAGCCGATTGTCGGACTTAAAAAACCAAGCCAACATGGTTCCGCAAATTGAAGCCGAACTGAGCCAGCTTAATCGCGACTACGAAGTCAATAAAGCGAATTACGAAAAACTCTTGGCTCGCCGCGAATCGGCAACGATGTCGAATGAAATGGACGCCGGCACCGGCGGTTTGGACTTTCGCGTGATCGATCCGCCGCGCGTGCCGCTTACGCCGAGCAGCCCGAATCGTCCGTTACTCTACACCCTAGTTTTGCTCGGTGGGCTGCTGTCCGGCCTAGCGCTCGCCTTTGCAATGAGCCAAGTTCGCCCGATGTTTAGCGATCGTGATGCGCTGCGTGAATTCACCGGATTGCCGCTACTTGGTAGCGTTTCAATGATCTGGACGCCCGAGCAAAAACGAAAATCACGCCGCAGGACCTTGGTCTACGCCATGACTTGCCTGGGTTTGCTGTGCGTGTACGGGGCAGTCATGACCGCAAATCTGCTGAAAGAAGAAGGCATCATCACTAAAGTTCGAACTTTGACCAACCTGTAACTTTAGCAACCAAATACCTGAGCAAACAAAGGAAGTAGACTTGAGCCTAATTGAACGCGCAGCCGGGCGAATAGCGGAAACGGGCCGGGTATTACCCCCGGTGATCCCGGCTGATACTGGCACACCCGCCAGCCACGGGGAATCGGCCATTGAACGTGCCGCTGCAAAACTGCAGGCTCAACTGCCCGACGTTGAAGCGCCGCAAAATCCAGTCGCGCCCCCAACCGCCGCGCAACATGCCGCGCCGTCAATGTTAGATATTGCGAAAACGCGCCGTGAACCCACGCTATCGCAAGTCTCACCGCAGGGCATGATCAACCTCGCCCGACTCAAGCAGGCGGGCATGATCACGCCCGATGGCGAGCGCAGCACGATCGCCGAAGAATACCGGCAAATTAAACGACCGCTGTTGATGAATGCCTTCAATCAAGGCGTCGCGCCGGTAAAAAACGGCAACCTGATAATGGTGACCAGTTCCCTTCCGGGCGAAGGCAAGAGCTTTAGTTCTGTTAACCTCGCGATGAGTATCGCGATGGAGATGGATCACACCGTGCTATTGGTGGACGCGGACGTCGCCAAACCGTCGGTTCCGGGCTTGCTCGGGCTTAAAGCAGATCGCGGGCTGATGGACTTATTGTTGGATGAGTCGTTACAACTTTCTGATGTACTGATCAAAACCAACGTTGAAAAACTCACCTTACTTCCTGCGGGCCGTGGGCATCGTTATTCGACAGAATTACTTGCGAGCGTGGCGATGCGCCGCTTGATTGAGGAGATGGGCCAGCGATATTCCGACCGCGTGATTATTTTCGATTCGCCCCCGTTACTCGCAACCAGCGAGGCGCGTGTGTTGGCCAGCTATATGGGGCAAATTGTGGTCGTAGTCGAAGCGCAAAAAACCACCCATGAAGCGCTGCGCGAAGCACTCAAACATCTCGAGCATTGCGATATCGTAGGAACGCTCCTTAACAAAGGCAGTTTCATGCCCGGGAACAACTACTATGGGTCCTATTACGGCTCCTATGGCAAGCAATAGGTGGCCGGCACGGAAGTTCCTTCATCGGCAAATCGTAATCGCTAAATTAGAGGCCGCCTTGGGCAGGCGTTCAGCCTTAATTTTTCTGGCTTTGCTCGCATGTAACACGATCTCGTTTGCGCAGACCGCCGATCCCTACGGGGAAACAGCGAGCGCCCCGGCTGAAGCGGTTGAGCGACAGGGCGGCTGGCAATTTCAGCCGCGCGTCCTGCTCCGCGAAACCTACACCGATAACGTCACGCTCAGCCGAGGTGACGCCCAGCGCTCCGAATTTATCACCGAAATCAACCCCGGTTTTTCGATTAAAAATAAAGCAGCGCGATCCAATGTCGATATCGACTATTCGCTCAACAACTACTTTTACCTGCGAGATCGCAATCGAAATACCCTGAATCATCAGCTTCATGGCTTAGCTGATTTTGAGTTTGTTGAAGACTTACTTTTTCTCGATACTCGCGCTAATATTAATCAAACGGCGGTGTCCGCGTTCGGTGCGATCGGCGCTAATTCATCGCAGAATAATAATAATCAAACCTTTCGTTCGTATTCGATTTCACCTTATGTTCGCAAAAAATTCGGCCGGGAAGCAACGGCCGAGGCACGCTACACGTTCAGCGAATTGAGCAGCAACGGCAATAGCTCGACGCTTTCCAATAGTACCGGCAATGCATTCCTGCTCAAACTCGATAGCGGTCCCGCGTTCAACGAATGGGGCTGGGGTGGAGAATATCGACAAGAAAATATTAAGTTCGAACGTTCTTCCGATACGAGTTATGAAAGCCTAACGGGAAATTTGCGCTACCGAATCAATCCACGCCTATTCGCAACAGGCTCGTTCGGCTACGACCGGAACGATTATGTAACGTCTGGTGAAAAACCGGAAGGTGCGTTTTGGTCACTCGGGGCCGATTGGCGTCCTCTGCGCCGGACATCGCTAACGTTTTCCGTGGGGCGACGCTATTTTGGCAACACCTATTCGCTTACGTTTCAGCACGCCACGCGGCGTACCGCGTGGGATATTTCCTATCAGCAAAATTTATCAACGAGCCGGTCACAATTCGCCCTTCCGTTCGGTAGTACAACGCGATCGCGGATCGAAGCCGAGGTGCGAAGCCAGAATCCTGGCGCGTCTCCGGAGGAATTACAGCGACAAATCGATGCGCAAGTTAACGTAGAGATCGCCCAAGGCCGAAACCCTGACTCTGCTGACGGCGTCAATTTTCAAACGAATACCGCGTTCATTGAAAAAAAATGGCAGGGATCGTTCACGATGGATTTTCCGAAAAGTGAACTACGGCTTAACGCTTTCGATTCGGTTCGAGATTCCTCAACGGCCCAAACGGTAAGCTTCTTAAACCGTTCAGGAGACTTCGCACTTAGCCAAATCATTAAACAATCTGGTGTCGGCTCGACATGGACTTACCATCTATCGCCACGCAATGACGCCAATGTTGGCCTGAATTTATCGCGCTTTCGTTTGGTGGATATCGGCCGGACCGACAATCTCACGTCGCTGAATGTGGGTATTGCTCGAAAACTATCCCTTACCGCTAACGGCACGATCGGATATCGATTCTCGCGCCGCGACTCCAACTTCAACGCAAATGATTACGATGAAAACGCTTTTATCGGCACGCTAACGGTGAGGTTCTAGGAAACCATCATGTACGAAGCTTTCTACCATCTACGCGCTAAACCATTCCAACTAAGTCCGGATCCGACCTTTTTCTATGGGAGTAAGGGACACAAGCGGGCGATGTCCTACCTCGAGTATGGGTTACATCAAGGCGAAGGGTTTATCGTCATCACGGGTGAAGTCGGCGCCGGTAAAACGACCCTGGTGCGGCATTTGTTTAAGAAGCTTCAAGGCGAAAATCTCGTTGCCGCACAACTCGTCAGCACCCAACTCGACGCCGACGATACGCTGCGAATGGTCGCTGCGGCATTCGGCTTGCCGCACGAGGACAATAACAAGGCAACGATACTCAAACGCTTGGAAAACTTTTTGATCAATTGCCAAAATCTCGGCAAACGTGCGTTGCTGATCGTCGATGAAGCGCAAAATTTAACACCGCGATCGGTAGAAGAACTGCGTATGTTGTCGAATTTCCAATCCCAGGAAAAATCTTTGCTGCAAAGTTTCTTGCTCGGCCAACCGGAGTTTCGCTATACGATGGCAAGCGAAGGCATGCAGCAATTACGCCAGCGCGTGACGGCTTCTTACCATCTTGGCCCTATGGATGCGCAAGATACGCGAGAATATGTCGAACATCGCATGCGCACGGTCGGCTGGAATCACGATCCGCACTTTACCGACGACGCATTGGCCGCGATTCATGACTATGCCGCTGGCATTCCGCGCAAGATCAACACTTTGTGTGATCGGCTGTTGTTGATGGGTTATCTGGAAGAGTTGCACGAGATCAACGCGTCCGCCGTCAACGAAGTGGTCGGCGAAATCAAAAATGAAATGGCGGTGCCGTTCCACGAGCCTTCGGGAATTAATCCGGTCAGTTATGGTGCGAATTCTCCTGTCGCGCAAATTAAGCAGCTTGAATTAGATGCCAACTTAGCTAACCTGGATAAGCGGTTGGGGCAGGTAGAGCGCTCGGTGGTAACGATGCTCAAGCTGATGCGCGAAGTGCTCTCCGTCGCCGGCCTTAAACGCTTCCAAACCGACCATCAAAGCAGCGATAAAGTTGTCGCAATTAAGGATCAATAGAAGTGGGTAAAAAAATTCTCTGCGTGGTCGGTGCCCGGCCCAATTTAATGAAAATCGCGCCGGTCATTAGAGCCCTGAAAGCCGGTCAAGACCCATTCGACGTTTGCTTGCTGCACACCGGCCAGCACTATGACAACGCCATGAACGACCAATTCTTTGCGGCGCTGGGCATACCCAGACCGAATATCAATCTAGATGTTGGTTCAGCTTCCCACGCCGTGCAAACCGCCGAGATTATGCGCCGCTTCGAACCGGTGCTGGAACAAGAAGCCCCCGATGCCGTGCTGGTCGTCGGCGATGTCAATTCGACCATTGCCTGCGCCCTGGTCGCGACCAAGATGGGCATCAAAGTCATTCACGTCGAAGCCGGATTGCGCAGCTACGATCGCGGTATGCCGGAAGAAATTAATCGCGTCCTGACGGATCAAATCTCCGATATTTTATTCACCACGGAACGCGACGCAGCGGCAAATCTTCAGCGCGAAGGCATTGGCGCCGAGCGCATTCATTTTGTCGGCAACGTGATGATCGATACCTTGAAAAGCCAGTTGCCGCACGCTACGCCGATGTCTGAAACTCTGCGCCAGTCGGGCGTCTCCGAGGCATTCCTGAAGGGAAAAAGCGACTACGGTATATTGACCTTGCATCGTCCGTCGAACGTCGATGACATCAATATTTTGCGGTCCTTAATAACTACGGCCGCAAAAATCAGTGAAACGTTGCCGATCATTTTTCCGGCGCACCCACGCACTCGCGGCCGCATTGAGAGCTACGGCTTAATGGATTTGATCAACGCCGCAAATATTGTGCTGCTGCCGCCGCAGGGCTATTTGGAAATGCTGGGGTTGATGAAAGATGCGCGGCTAACGCTCACGGATTCCGGCGGTATTCAAGAGGAAACTACGGCGCTCGGTGTGCCCTGTATTACCTTACGGCACAACACCGAGCGGCCGATCACGGTCAGCGAAGGTACTAACACGATCACCGGTACCGATCCACAGAAAATTTTTGCCGCGGTAAACAACGTACTGAAAACGGGCGGGAAGTCCGGTAAATCGCCGGAGTTTTGGGATGGTAATGCCGCGCCGCGTATCGCCGCGGTATTGCATGAATGGCTTGGACCGACTCAACAACGCCATGTTGCGTAACCTAAACACCCTATGTCCACGCTGCCAATTAGCAATGCTTTTTCCATCGACGTCGAAGATTATTTTCAGGTCTCGGCGTTAGCGCCTCATTTCCCACGTCAGGGTTGGGATCAACAACCGTGTCGTGTCGAACGCAATGTCGACCGGATGTTAGGCATGCTGGACGACAGCCAAGCCACGGCGACATTTTTCACGTTGGGATGGGTCGCCGAACGTTATCCGGAGATGGTTAAACGCATCATCGCAGGCGGTCATGAACTTGCAAGCCACGGCTACGGACATCAGCGCGCAACGGATTTGACCCATGCGGAATTCCTCGACGATATTACTCGAGCAAAAAAGATTCTCGAAGACTTAGGCGGCCAGCCGGTCGTCGGGTACCGTGCGCCAAGTTTTTCGATCGGCGCAAACAATCTCTGGGCACTCGATACCTTGGGTGAGGCCGGCTATCAATATAGCTCCAGCATTTATCCGATCCGCCACGACCACTATGGTATGCCGGACGCGCCGCGCTTTGCGTTCCGGCCGACCGAAACAAAACCGTTAATCGAGTTGCCCGCTACGACGATTCGCCTATTTAATCGAAATCTGCCGGCTGCGGGTGGCGGTTATTTTCGTTTACTGCCTTACCAGTTATCGCGTTGGTCGATCAATCGAGTCAATGACATAGATCGGCAGCCCTGTATTTTCTACTGCCACCCGTGGGAAATTGATCCCGATCAGCCGCGCCCGAATGGCATGACGCTGAAGACGCGTTTTCGTCATTACGTCAATTTAGGTAAAACCGAATCGCGCTTGCGTAAATTGCTTACAGATTTTCGTTGGGGCCGCGTCGATCAGATTTTTCTTAAGGCGGCGGCTTGAGTAGCATCGCACTTGCGACAGCCAACTTCGAGCCCAACACTCAAGCTGAAGTTGCCGGCAACATTTCTGTTCGAGCCTTAACGGGTGCGGATATGGCGCACTGGGATGCATTTGTGTTCGGTTGTCCCGAGGCAACGTTCTTTCACCGCGCGGGCTGGAAAACGATCATGGAAAAAGCCTTCGGCCATCGCACGCATTTTCTAATGGCGGAATCGAACGGCAACGTTGTTGGTGTCCTGCCGCTCGCGGAAGTGAAAAGCTGGTTGTTTGGCCATTCACTTTGTTCGCTTCCTTTTTGCGTTTACGGCGGCATCGTCGCGACATCCCAGCAAGCGCGCGAAGCACTCGATCAAGCCGCACAAAAACTTGCGTCCGATCTAAACGTCGATCATCTCGAATATCGGAGCTTTGCTGCGACCCATCCCGATTGGGCACACAAAGATCTTTACGTAACCTTTCGCAAAGAACTCTTCACCGACCACGAGAAAAACATGCTCGCGATCCCGCGCAAGCAACGGGCAATGGTGCGCAAGGGAATCAAAGCCGAGTTGCGCAGTGAAATCGACAAAAACGCCGATCGATTTTTTGCGTTATTTTCCGACAACGTCCACCGACATGGAACGCCGGCGCTGTCGAAACGCTACTTTCAACTTTTGTTAGAGGTTTTCGGCCGCGATTGCGAAGTGCTAACCGTTGTCAGTCCAGACCAGAAGCCGCTGAGCAGCGTATTGACGTTTTACTTTCGCGATGAAGTGTTACCGTATTACGCTGGCGATGATTTGGCTGCGAGAGATTACGCCGCAAACGATTTTAAGTACTGGGATCTGATGCAGCGCGCGGTCAATCGCGGCTGTAAGCTATTCGATTACGGCCGCAGCAAACTTGCCACCGGTCCTTATCATTTCAAAAAGAATTGGGGCTTCGAGCCCACACCACTGAGTTACGAATATCAATTACACCGCGCAAAGCAGGTGCCCGATCAAAATCCGCTTAACCCAAAATATCAGCTATTCATTAAGGCCTGGCAGACCATGCCTTTGGCGCTTGCCAATCAAATTGGCCCGTACATCGTCAAATATTTGGGTTAGCCCAGGTGAACCACCTTTTACTGCTGGTGCATCGCATCCCCTTCCCGCCCAACAAGGGCGACAAGGTTCGGTCTTTTAATCTTCTGAAATATCTCGCGCAACACTACCAAATTCATCTCGGCTCGTTCGTCGATGCGCAAGAAGATTGGCAGTACGTCGACAAGGTCAAGGAATATTGCCACGACAGTTATTTTGCCGGCCTCAATCCGAAGTCGGCACGGCTAAAAAGCTTGCGCGGATTGTTTACCGGTAACGCACTGACCTTGCCTTACTATTTCGACGCGGGTCTGCAGCAATGGGTCGGCGAAAAATTGGCAACCGATAAGATAACGCATGCAGTCGTATTTTCATCTGCGATGGCGCAGTATTTACCCGACGAAACGTCGCTGACTCGCGTTGCGGATCTGGTCGACGTTGATTCTGATAAATGGGCGCAGTATGCGAAGAGTAAATCGTGGCCGCTGTCGTGGATTTATCGTCGTGAGGCAAATCGATTGCTTGACTTCGAGCGCCATATCGCCCTGAACTACGACGCGACCGTATTAGTCAACGAAAATGAAGCCGCACTGTTGCAATCGCTCGCACCGGAATCGGCTGCACGCATTACTCATGCCAATAACGGCGTCGATACCGATTACTTTGCGCCATCGAAAAATTTCGAGAACCCGTACCAAAACGACAACCCGGTTTTAGCGTTTACCGGTGCCATGGACTATTGGCCGAATGTCGACGCCGTCGAATGGTTCGCCTACGAAGTGTTTAAAAGACTGCACGCAAAGAACCCTCGCGTAAGTTTTTTTATTGTTGGTTCTCGGCCCGATCCGCGCGTTAAGCGTCTTGCCGAGTTGCCGGGCGTGTTTGTCACCGGCTCGGTGCCCGATATTCGCCCTTACCTTGCCCACGCTACCATCGCTGTCGCGCCGCTGCGAATCGCGCGCGGAACGCAAAACAAAGTGCTTGAGGCGATGTCGATGGCGAAGTTAGTGATTGCCTCCAGCGAAGCGGCGCAAGGCGTGAGCGCAAAGGCTAGTCTTGAGATCGTGATCGCGAAAAATGCCACTGAATTCCTCGACGAAATCTCCGCACACTTGAAAAGCCAAGAACGCGAGTTGATCGGCTGCCGCGCGCGGACGCGGGTTATTCAGGACTATAGTTGGAATGCAAATCTATCGCGCATTGGTTTGGCGCTTGATCCGTCGCTCGCCGATCAAACAAAAACGGATGGCGATGCGGCATCCAACGATCCGCGAATTTTGCGTTTCCCGATTCGAAAACCCGCATGAAACCTGAAAGAGCACTGCACCTGCGGCCGGAGGCCAGCCCTTCGCCCAACCCACCGGGCGCGGTAAGTTGGGGTTTTTGTTTAACGCTAATGGGGGCTTTGCTTGTTTGGCTGTTCGCTTGGCACCTCGAGACGGCGACCTCGACGGTTTCAATCTGGAACCGATCGGAAACTTACGCTCACGGTTTTCTGATTTTCCCGATCAGCGCTTACTTGATTTGGATCAAGCGCGACAAAATTCTCGCTATTGCACCGTCGCCAAGCGCCTGGGGGGTAGCCGCCCTGGTAGGGCTCGGCTTGTTATGGCTGGTCTCGGACTCGGTCGAGGCGCTAGTGGTGTCGCAGTATGCGTTAGTCGCGATGGTACCGGCGTTGGTTTGGGCCGTGCTTGGGTATCGCGTCTTTATGTCAATGCTGTTCCCGCTACTATTTTTGCTGTTTGCCGTGCCGGTTGGCGATTTTCTGCTCGCGCCGATGATGAGTTTCACCGCCGACTTCACCGTGACAGCACTTCGCCTCACCGGAATTCCAGTATTCCGCGAGGGAAACTTCTTTACCGTTCCGAGCGGGAGTTGGTCCGTTGTCGAGGCCTGCAGTGGGCTTCGATATTTAATCGCTTCGCTGACGTTGGG
Source organism: Pseudomonadota bacterium (assembly GCA_031406045.1). GTDB lineage: Bacteria > Pseudomonadota > Gammaproteobacteria > Burkholderiales > JALYOK01 > JALYOK01. The sequence continues at coordinate 23,505 of JANOGO010000279.1, read as the reverse complement.
CTGCTTGTTCTCGTACCTTACCTATCGCAGCCTTTGGCGGCGCGTGGTCTTTATCGGGTTGTCGATTGTTGTGCCGATTATCGCGAATGGTTTGCGTGCTTATATAATCGTGATGATCGGGCATCTGAGCAATAATCGCCTAGCGACCGGCGTCGACCATGTGATTTACGGATGGGTCTTCTTTGGTTTTGTGATGATGCTGTTGTTTTGGATAGGCGCCAAATGGCGTGAACCTGATGAGGTTCCCGACGCCGAAAAATCCATTCAAACTCAATCAAACGAAATCACATTAGGTTTTTCCCCCAGGACTTTGCTATTCGCAGCCCTAAGCGCGCTTACAATTGCAATTTGGCCTGGATACGCCCGGAACTTGGATGTCGTGGCGACCGATTCGACAAAACTAGCACTGGCAGCGCCGAACGCGCCGCAAGGATGGAAAATCGAAACCCATCCGCTTACCGACTGGGAACCTCATTACCTCAACGCATCGGGTGCAGCGAAGCAGGGTTTCGAGCGCGATGGCAAGCGTGTCGAAGTATCGATTAAGTTCTATCGAAACCAGCACCAAGGTGCCGAGGTGATCAATACCAATAACCAATTAGTCAGTACCCAAGACCAGCGTTGGGGCCTGACATCGGACGACGCGACATCGATTGCTTCACCCAACGGTCAAATTTCGGTTGCCGAGTCGACACTGCGATCCGGACGCGGTAACCTGCTCGTTTGGCATTGGTATTGGATCGGCGGTACGCACACCAGTAATAGTTATCTCGCAAAAATTTATCAGGCTAAGGCAAAGCTTTTAGGCAAAGGTGACGACGCTGCCGCCATTTTTATTTACCTGCCATTCGACGGGAAGCCGGACTCAGCGCGAGAAACCTTGCGCGAATTTGTTCCGGCGGTATTCCAATCAATTGAATCGACGCTTAGTGCAGCAAAAAATAACTAGCAGGGATATGGCACAACCAATCCTGATCGCTCATGTTATTCATCGGCTCGCGATGGGCGGCTTAGAAAACGGCTTGATCAATTTGCTCAACCACGGCCTCGCGAACCATTACCGGCATGCGATTATTTGCATGACCGACTATTCCGATTTTCGCGATCGCATCCAAGATCCATCTGTTGAGGTTTTTGCCATCCATCGCAAAGAGGGTCGGGATTGGGGCGCCCACGGACGATTATTTCAATTGATTCGCAAGCTCAAGCCGGCCATCGTGCATAGCCGCGGCATGTCGGGATTGGACAGCATGTTGCCCGCCGTGCTTAATGGCGTTGCCGCTCGCATTCACGGCGAGCACGGTCGCGACATGGGCGATTTGGATGGCAGCAATCGCAAAGGCCAGTGGCTTCGACGCCTACATCGCCCAATGGTCAATCGATACATCGCTTTGTCGAAAGATCTTGAATCCTATCTGGTAACAAAAATTGGCGTATCGCAGGAGCGAATCACGCAAATTTATAACGGGGTGAATTGCCATGTGTTTCATCCTGCTGCGGAAGGGCGCGAGGATCTACCCGAACCGAATTTTTCTGCCCGCGAGGCCATCGTTATCGGAACGGTTGGCCGCATGCAAGAAGTTAAAGATCAAATTAACCTTACACGCGCTTTTATTCACCTGGCTTCGATATTACCTGAGGACAAGCAAAATCTGCGGCTCGCGATGATAGGGGATGGCCCAATTCGAACCACATGCGAACACCTGCTGAACGAAGCCGGGTTACGTCATCTCGCATGGATTCCGGGTCCACGTGGCGACGTCGCTGCCGTGATGCGTGGCATCGATATCTTCGTACTGCCGTCGTTGGCAGAGGGCATTTCCAATACCATTCTAGAAGCTATGGCGACCGGTTTGCCGATCGTCGCGACCGCGGTTGGCGGTAACCCAGAATTAGTCGAAGAAGGCGTAACCGGCCGCTTGGTGTCGGCGGCCAATCCAGTTGCGCTTGCCGAGGCAATTAAACCCTACGTGCTGGATAGCCAAATGCGACGCCAGCATGGCCAGGTAGGTCGATTACGCGCTGAGACACGTTTTAGCATGGAAGCCATGATGGATAGCTATATGCAAGTCTATGCGCATGTGCTAGAAAGAAAAGTTAGACAAACAGCTATGCAAAGCTAACCTATGTGCGGCATCGTCGGCATTTTTGATTTTGGCGGCACTAAAGAAATTTCGCGTTCATTGCTCGAGCGAATGAACCAAGTGCAATTCCATCGCGGCCCCGATGAGGGCGGCATCCACGTTGAACCAGGGGTCGGCCTCGGCCATCGGCGCCTCTCCATCATCGACTTGTCTACCGGGCAACAACCGCTATTCAATGAAGATCACAGTGTTGTCGTGGTATTCAACGGCGAAATCTATAACTACCAAGAATTAATGCCCGAGCTCATCGCTCGAGGCCATCAGTTCCGTACAAAATCCGATACTGAGGTCATCGTGCATGCCTGGGAAGAATGGGGCGAAGCCTGCGTATCGCGCTTTCGCGGCATGTTTGCATTTGCGCTATGGGATCGCAATCGCCAAACTTTTTTCCTAGCCCGCGATCGGCTCGGCGTCAAACCGTTGTTTTACGCTGCGATGCCCGACAACACGATTATTTTTGCGTCGGAACTCAAGTCGCTGTTGTGCCATTCCAAGCTATCGCAAGAAATTGACCCGCGCTCGGTTGAAGATTATTTCGCATACGGCTATGTGCCCGAGCCACGCACCATTTATAAGCAAGCGTTCAAGTTAAATCCAGGCCATACCTTAACGATTCAGCGTGGAAGACCACTGCCGGCGAGCAAGGAATATTGGGACCTGACTTTTAATCCGATCAGCCCGATCAGCGAGAAGGACGCCTTGGCCGAAGTGGTTGAGCGTTTACGGGAAGCAGTAAAGATTCGCCTGGTCTCAGAAGTTCCGCTCGGCGCGTTTCTCTCCGGCGGCGTCGACTCTAGCGCCGTGGTTGCAATGATGGCGGGTCTTTCGAAGGATCCAGTCAATACCTGTTCAATTTCATTTGGCGATCCGAAATTTAACGAATCGCAATATGCTAGAGAAGTCGCCCAGCGCTATCAAACCAATCATCGCGTTGAACAGGTCGATCCTGATGACTTTGCTTTGGTCGATACGCTGGCATCGCTTTATGACGAGCCGTATGCCGATAGCTCGGCAATGCCGACTTACCGCGTCTGCCAATTAGCGCGTAAATCGGTGACTGTTGCGCTTTCCGGCGATGGTGGCGACGAAAATTTTGGTGGCTACCGGCGCTATCGTTGGCATATGAACGAAGAAAAGATTCGTTCATTTATGCCGCTTGGCTTGCGCCGACCGCTATTCAACATTGTCGGCAAACTGTATCCAAAAGCAGATTGGGCACCACGAATGTTTCGCGCGAAGACCACGCTGCAAGCGCTCGCGCGCAATTCCGTCGAAGCCTATTTTCATACCGTCTCGCTGACGAGCGACGAGATGCGCAACCAGCTATTCACTCCGGGATTTCAACGCGAACTGCAAGGTTACCGGGCGTTTGAGGTGTTACAGCGGCATGCTAAGCGCTCCCCGGTTCAGAGCGGCCTATCGCTGATTCAATATTTGGATACCAAAACCTATTTACCCGGGGACATATTGACGAAAGTCGATCGCGCCAGCATGGCTCACGCGCTGGAAGTTCGTGAACCGTTGTTAGATCATCCCATGCTCGAATGGCTTTCCGGTTTACCCGAGGACTTCAAGCTGCGCGGTCAAGAGGGAAAATACGTGTTGAAAAAAGCGTTGGAGCCCTACCTGCCGGATTCGATTCTGTATCGCCCAAAAATGGGATTCGCGGTGCCGCTTGCAAATTGGTTCCGCGGCCCGTTGCGCGCGAAACTGCGCAGCAGCGTTATGAGTTCGCGGCTCGCCGAAACTGGTTACCTCAATCCCGACTACTTAAAACAAATGCTGGAACAGCATGAGTCTGGCATGCGCGATCACAGCACCCCGCTCTGGTCGGTGTTGATGTTCGATTCATTCCTCGGCCTAAACAAAGGCAGCGCCATTCTCCCGGAACGTGAGAGCGCCGTAGTCTAGGAGTAGCGCCGAAGCTACTCTCGCAGCCGGTTTAGAGCGATGAAGATACTCACCTTTTCGACGCTGTACCCCAACGCCGAAACCCCTGGTCACGGTATTTTCGTCGAAACCCGCTTGCGGCATCTGTTGGCGGATTTTGCTGGTCTCGCGGCGAAGGTCGTCGCACCGGTTCCATGGTTTCCGTTTGCCGCAAAGCGTTTTGGTCACTACGCGAAGTTCGCTAGTGTGCCGAAATCTGAACAACGCAACGGCATTTCAATTCTTCACCCGCGTTACTTGCAGCTACCCAAAATCGGAATGAACGCGGCGCCACAATTTCTCGCGCGGGCGAGCTACCCGGTTTTAAGAAAAATAATCCGCGATGGATTCGATTTTGATCTGATCGACGCGCACTACTACTATCCCGACGGTGTCGCAGCAACACTGTTGGGAAAATGGCTGAATAAACCAGTCATTGTTACGGCGCGCGGCACCGATATCAATCTGATCCCAGGTTTCGCTGCGCCGCGAAAAATGATACTGAAGGCCGCCGACAGTGCCGTCGCATCTATCACCGTTTCCGAAGGGCTGAAAAAACGGATGGTGGACCTCGGCGCGGCTGCCGAAAAAATACACGTGCTTCGCAACGGCGTCGATCTGACGTTGTTTCAACCCATCGACCGCGCTCGCGCCAGGAAAGAGTTGGGCTGGCATAGCAAGGTTTTGTTATCGGTCGGCAATCTTTTGGAGTTGAAGGGCCACCATCTTGTAATCGACGCGATGCGTGAGTTAGCCGAATATCGATTGGTCATTATCGGCAGCGGCAACGAAGAAGACAATCTGCGGCGTCGATGTCATGTCGCCAACGTCGCGGATCGAATCGAATTTGTCGCCAGCATCCCACAGGACAAGCTCAAGACCTACTACGGAGCGGCCGATGCGCTGATACTCGCCTCCAGCCGCGAAGGATGGGCCAATGTATTACTCGAATCAATGGCCTGCGGCACGCCGGTGATTGCGACAAGCGTCGGCGGAAATCCCGAGGTGGTGAGTCGCCACGAAGCCGGCATTTTATTGCCGGAACGCTCGGCTGAATCAGTTGCCCAAGGAGTACATAAACTTTTCTCGAGCTATCCAGATCGAGGCTCCACGAGGCGCTATGCAGAGCAATTCGATTGGCGCGAAACCTCGGCGCTGCAAATGAAGCTTTTCGAACGCATCCTCGCCGGCAGAGACTTCGTTACCAATGCAGCCAAAGTTCGCCATGCTTAGATGCATTTTGATCGGATTGGGCACTTTGTTTGCAAGCACGATTGCTGTTGCAAACGATGAACTTTTTACTTCGCTGAAGCCGGGTGAATGGCGTGAAATTCCGAACACGGCGATGCGTGAAGTCTTCCCTGCTGAATCGAATCATCCGGCATGGGGAGTCATCGGGCCGCGCGGCGTTGTCGCGGCGTGGGGCGGCGCAGCGTTCGACACAAAACGAAATGTGTTAATCGTCACCGGCGGTGGCCACAGCGACTACGGCGGGAACGAGGTATATGAATTCAGCTTAAATCCACCCCGCTGGCAGCGCACCACCGAACCGAGCAAGATGGTCAAGAGTACTAGGCCAGGCGAGTATTCAGTAGTCGATTCGGAGGCGCCGGTTTCCAGCCATACCTACGATGGTCTAGTTTATCTTCCGGCGCAGAACCAAATGTTCAAATTCGGCGGGAGCTTTTACGGCAACGGTAGCCCGTACGATCTTCACGCTTATTTATTCGATCTCGCGACAAAAAATTGGAAGCGTGCATCGGAGGCGCCGACCTATGTGTTGCAGGTCAATTCCGATTTTGATCCTGTGACCGGTCAAATCATCATCGGTACCGGCACCGGCTTGATGACTTACGATCCCGCTGCGGATACATGGAAGCTGCACCCGCAACTCGATCCTTCCATCGCCACCGCCGCGGGCGTTATCGATCCCGAACAGCGGATTTTCGTGCAATTGAGGACCTCGCTTAAAGAAATTTATTTTTATTCCCTGGAAAAATTAAGTAAGCGGCGAAAAGCGCTCGCTGCCGGCGCGATCGATTGGCCGAGCGGTTCCGGGATGGCTTATCATCCGCCGAGTAAGCGCATGGTGATGTGGGGTGGCGGGAGAAACGTGTGGGCATTCAGTACCAACGATTGGCAGGTCAGAAAATTTGAAAACTCCACCGGCGATGCGCCATTTCCGTTGCGATCGAACGGCGACGTTAAATCGGCGGGGATCTACAGCCGTTGGCAATATGTTGCCAATTATGACCTGTTCATCGGTTATAACCACGCCGGCGACAACACCTGGGTCTACAAGCTTCCGGCAGCGGACTTCAAAGAAACCACAAGAAAATGCGAGGCCGATTTATGTATCGGTCCGGGTCATAAATTTCACCGGCCAAGCGAGGCCGCGCTGGTGGCTAAGGATGGACAGACCATCCAAATCGATGCCGGCGAATACTCAAGTGATGCAGCGATTTGGCCACAAAATAATTTAACCATTCGCGCTGTCGGCGGACGTGCGCATATCAATGCGAAAGGCGTTAATGTTGCTGGAAAGGGAACGTGGATTATTCGCGGCACCAATACGATACTGGAACATATCGAATTCTCCGGCGCCAAAGTGCCGGATCGAAACGGCGCGGGTATTCGCCTCGAAGGAAAAAATCTAACGATCCGCAACTGCTATTTTCACCATAACGAAAATGGCATTCTTACCGGCGTAAACGAGGACAGCGATATTGTGATCGAGCATAGTGAATTCGCCCACAATGGTTATGGCGACGGGCAATCGCATAATATTTACGTTGGGCGGGTGCGTAGTCTGACGGTTAAATTTAGTAATCTGCATCACGCAAAAATCGGCCACAATTTGAAAAGCCGCGCGATGACTAATCAAATTTTTTATAATCGATTCGTCGATGAAGTCGACGGTACGGCAAGCTACGAGATCAATTTACCGGACGGCGGGCTCGCCTATCTGGTCGGCAATGTCATTCAACAAAGCCCAAAAACTGAGAACAACACGATCGTCTCCTACGGTGAAGAAGGGCTTAAAAAAGGCAGCCATGAATTCTACTTCGCGAGCAATTCGGTGATTAACGACGGCCCAAAAGAAGGCCGGTTTATCCGCATTCAGTCCGGAACAAAAATCGCAAAAATTGTGAATAATCTCTTTGCCGGCCCCGGGAAATTGCTCGAAGGACCGGGCGAATTGAAAAATAATTTGGCTATCGACAAATCGGAATTCGTCGCGCCCGATCATTACGACTACCGATTACGACATGACTCCAAAGCCGTCGACGCCGGCATCGACGCGGGACAGGCCAATAGCGTCAGCCTGACACCAACATTTCAGTATGTCCACCCACTGCAATCCATGCCACGGAAAATCAACAAGCGCTTGGATCTTGGCGCCTTCGAGCGATAATATGAAGTTACGAATACGCGCTGTGCCAAACCGATGTTGAATACTTTTTTCCCGCTGCTGGCGACATTACTTTCCCCTGGTGGTAGCCGTGGCCGGCTCACGATTGTGATGTACCACCGCGTGCTGGATCGCGCCGACCCGCTCGCGCCCTATACGCCAACGGCGGAAGTGTTCGATTGTCATATGAAAACCTTGGCGGAGGGATTCAACCTGTTGCCGCTATCGGAGGCAATCGAGCGCTTGGCCAAACGCTCGCTACCGCCGCGCGCAGCGTGCATTACGTTCGATGACGGTTATCGTGACAACTTCACGGTCGCCGGACCGGTGATGCAGCGCTATGGTTTGCCGGCGACGGTTTTCGTCGCAACTGGATTTCTTGATGGTGGCCGGATGTGGAACGACAGCGTGATTGAGGCCGTGCGTCGTGCCCCTGGTTCATCGATCGACGCTAGCGCGCTGCAGCTTGGCGTGCACTCGATCGCAAGCGACGCGGCGCGTGGCCAAGCTATTGCAAAGCTCCTAGATCAACTGAAGTATTTGCCATTCGCCGAGCGCTTGGCGCGAGTGAACGAGTTGACTTCGCTAATCGGCGCGACGTTACCGGCTGACCTGATGCTGTCTTCCGCCGAGGTGATCGCCGCGCGTCGGGCCAACATTGAAATCGGCGCGCACACCGTGAATCATCCGATTCTGACGCAAATCGACGATGCGCAAGTTCGTTCCGAATTGGCGGAAAGCAAGGCGACGCTGGAATCGATCCTGAAAGAAAAAATTAATTTGTTTGCCTATCCGAACGGTCGCCCCGATCTTGACTACGCAGCGCGCCACGCGCAGATGGTTAAAGATGCGGGTTTTAAGATGGCCGTATCGACTGCCAGCGGCGCGGCTAGCGCCGCTACCGATTTATTTCAACTACCGCGCTACGCGCCGTGGGATAAACTTAGATCGCGGCTGCAGGTGCGTTTGCTGCAAAACATCTGGCGGCCGTCGCCAAATCCGGCCTATTCATAGCAGCCCTGAGAGGTAGTACTAGAGCGGCGTTCGACGATGCATGCCCTGTAAACCAATAGCCATGCGGCTCACCAAGCATCGCTTTAAATATTAACCTTTTGCCGGCTGGTGATGGGAGAGCCAAAGCTCCAACATCATTAGCACCCATACCATTGTTCCATAGTAACCGGCATGCCCCGAGCGCACGACGTCGATCAGTTCGCGGGTAAATTCCTTGCGAATAATGCCACGATCGCCGAGTTGTTCAAGACTGCCATAGGCAATTTGCTGTAACGGCGCGTGATCGCGAAGCCAAGGGCCGAACGGCAATCCAAAGCCGTGTTTCGACTTCGTAAGAATCGCATCCGGCAAAAATCCGCGCAGCGCTTCTTTGAAAAAATAACGCAGCTTAGTACCCTTCAATTTCAAGCCGGGCGCGAGCCGCAATGAAAAATCTAGTACGCCATCGTCCAACATCGGATAGGCGACATTCACTTGCGCCAATTCGCACATCCGCGAAACCTTCGGCAAATCGTTGTCGCTCAGCGTCAATTTGAAATCAAGCGCCAACATGCGATTGATTAAAGTACGCGCGTGAGCGTCGTTATAAACATCGGTTAAATGCCGCAGCGGCGCATCGGTTTGAACGGTTGCGAGAAATTCCGGCGCAAGGACTTTGCTGACACCAAAGCGATCGAGTAAGTTATAGGTTTCCATCCGTGCCGGCATCGATATTTTTGCCTGCTGCAGATAGCTCTTGGCCTTGCGTAACGGCATGATACTGTCGACGCCAGGCATTGCCATTAACGGCTCGATCAACACCGAACGGATCACGCCTGGGACCCGCGCATAGTGCGCAAAAACATGCTGCTTCGCATAGCGCTCATTACCGCCATAAAGTTCGTCGCCACCGTCGCCACCTAGCAGCAAATCAATGCCGTCTTGTTTGGCGAAGCGCGCGCAAAAATACGTCGGGACGGCCGAGGAATTACCGAATGGTTGATCGTAAACCTGCGCAATTTTCGGTATCGCTTCCGCCACGTCGGCGGGCGTTACATAATATTCGTGATGGTCCGTTTTAAAATGCTTTGCAGCCAGACGAGCGTAATCCATTTCGTCGTAGCCCGTCGCTTCAAATCCGATCGAATAGGTTCGCGCCGAAGCGCCGGAGACCTCGCCGAGCAAGCCGGCGATGGTCGAGCTATCGGTGCCGCCGCTTAAGAACGCGCCGCAATTGTGACCGTCCGATGTGCTCTTTACCGCAGCGCGTAAAGCGCCGAGAAAATCCTGTTTAAGTTCGTCGAACGATGAATGTTGATTTTCAATAAACTCCGGCCGCCAATAGCGCCGCGGTTCGGCTTGACCGTTTTTGAAACTCAAAGATTCGCCTGCTAGCAAGCGCTTGACGTCGCGGTAAATCGTTCCCGGCCCGGGAATAACGTGAAAATAAACGTAGTTGAAAATCGATTGCGGACTCAGTTGCAAACCTTGCTCGATGTTCAACGAATCAAGGTTAGACGCAAAACGGATACCGCTCGATTCCAACGCGTAGGCCAATGGATGGGTCACAAAACGATCGACTGCAAGATAAAGCGATTGCTCGTTTTGGTCGATGATCGCGACCGAATATTGGCCCAACAGGTGAATAGCCAGATCGTCTTTCCAGCGCCGATAGGCCTCGGCCAACGCCGTGCCGCGGCCACGCGCAGCGGCGAGGTCGTTCAGTTCGCGATTCGCGAAATTTGGCGCGCCGGAAAAACCGATCAGCAAATGGCCTTCTTCAATCAGAAATTGAGCGGCGCCCAAATCAGCGGCCGTCAGACCGCACCATGGTTCGGACAACGATTGCGGGCGAGCACCATCGAATCGCACTAACGCGTTTGCCATCAACTCCAAATTCGGTGGCGATGCACTCGCCGTGTTATTGAGCCAACCACAAATTCCGGCCAAGCCGTTCTCCCTGCATATATGCGTTATTTAGACTAATACTTCGAGCGGTGCCGGATGACTTAAAAACGCCGTCGGGCTGGCGGTCAGCCCATACGCACCCGACTGAAACACGACGGCCAAATCGCCGATTTCCGCATGCGGAAATTCCATCTTGTCGCCGAGCAAATCAAGCGGAGTGCAAAGCGGCCCCACCACCGAGGCGGTTTCTGACGGTGTTTCGTTCATGCGATTGCCGATCGCGACCGGATAATTTTTTCGTATCACCTGACCGAAGTTTCCGGAAGCCGCAAGCTGATGATGCAAGCCGCCGTCGGTCACGAGAAAAACATGACCACGGGAAATCTTGCGATCTATAATTTTGCACACGTAAATTCCCGCTTCGCCCACTAGATAACGACCCAATTCGATCACCAATTGAGCGTGCGGGAAACGACGCTTAGCCTCGGGCATTAATCGACGCAAATTGTCACCCACCGCAGCGATATCCAGCGGCGTTTCGCCGGGAAAATACGGAATGCCGAAGCCGCCGCCGATATTCAGCAGGCGCACGGCCGTCGGCGCGTACTCGGATAGTCGATACGCTAGCTCTAAAGTTTTTTCCTGCGCTTCTTGAATCGATTCAGCGCGCAGATTTTGCGATCCGCTATAGATATGAAATCCCTGAAAATCGATCGGTAAGGATTTCATCCGCGTGAGGGTTTCGGGAACCATCTCGGCATCGATACCGAATTGCTTGGGTCCGCCGCCCATTTTCATACCGGACGATTTGAGCTCGTAATCAGGATTCACACGCACCGCCACGCGCGGACGAATATTCAGCGCCACGCCCAACTTCGCTGCGGTTTCCATCTCGTGGGGCGATTCCAAATTAATCGTAATGCCCGCCGCAATTGCCGACGTCAACTCGCGCTCACTTTTGCCCGGACCGGCAAAGCTGATCAGTTCCGGATTCATGCCGGAATCTAACGCAACGCGTAGTTCATTCCCGGAGGCAACATCCAAACCGTCTACCAAACGCGCCATGAATTGCACCACGGCCGGCATCGGGTTCGCTTTCATTGCGTAATGCAAATGAATATCGGCTGGAATGTGCTGACGTAATAGCGCTACTCGCTCGCGCAATAGCTCGCGATCGTAGGCGAAAAACGGCGTTTGCCCGACACGCGCCGCCAGGCGCGTCAGTGCAACGCCATTGACTTGCAAGCAGCCGTTTTCGCTGCGCCAATGATTGCGTGGCGCGTGGCTTGGCTTATTTGTGCTCATGCCTTGGCAGCTTCATAAAGATCTTGTGCGCCTTGGGCTAAGGCTTTTCGATCGATTTTCCCATTCGGATTACGCGGTAAACTTTCCGTGCTGACAATGATTTTATGCGGCACCATGAAGGCCGGTAATTCCGATTTGGCCGCTGCGAGCAGCGCCTCCGGCGACATTTGCTGGGATAGTTTAGGCATCACAACCACGACAATTGCTTGACCAAGCGTGGGATGGGCAACGCCGAACGCCGCTACCTCGCTGACCAATCCCGTTGCGTAAATCACCTCCTCCACTTCCGTTGGGCTGACGCGATATCCCGAGGTTTTGATCATTTCGTCGCGGCGGCTGATGAAATATAAAAAACCTTCGCTATCACGTTTAACCGTGTCGCCGGACCAAACGGCCATTTCCGGCATCACCAACCCGCTGAGTTGGCCGGGCGCTGGCTTAAAGCGCTCGGCGGTTTTTTCAACATCATTCCAGTAGCCGAGGGAAACATGAACGCCGCGATGCACTAATTCGCCCGGCTCGTCCGCGGCGCATTCCGTACCGTCTTCGCGCACCACTAAAATTTCTGCGTTGGGAATGGCTTTGCCGATCGAATCAGGCCGTTTTTCGACTTGATCGGGCGGCAGGTAAGTCGAGCGGAATGCCTCGGTCAGGCCATACATCAGGAAAGGTGTAGTTTTCGGTAATGCTTGGCGCAACGCCTTAAGCGTAGGCTCGGGCATATGCCCGCCGGAATTGGTGATGTAGCGCAGATGGTCGACAACGGCTTGCGGCCACGGCAACTGCGCAAGCTGCACCCACAGCGGCGGAACGGCGGCGAGCCCAGTTATTTTTTCCTCCGCAACCGCTTTGATCACGTCGCGAGGGAATAAATAGTTCATCAAGACCGCCGTTGCGCCGACCAAAAACGCCGTCGTGAGCTGATTGAATCCGTAATCGAACGACAGCGGCAATACCGACAAAATGCGATCGTCGGACGTCAACTCTAAGTATTGCGCAACGCTTTTCGCACCGGCAACGATATTCCGGTGTGATAAAACGACGCCTTTGGGCTTGCCGGTGCTACCGGATGTGTACAGAATCGCCGCCATGTCGCCGTCGATTACGCGATGGCATTGCTGGCTTGGCGCTGTGGCCAATCCATTTTCCCATTCAATTACGGTTAAGTTGGCGAATTCAGGCATGACGTTACTGCCGCGATCTACGACGATTACCGCTCGCAAATCGGGACAGTTTTTAACGTATGGCGCTAACAACTTTAGGCGATCCAACGAGGTCACGAGCACCCGAACGTTGCAGTCATTCATGATGTAAACGACTTGTTCGCCCTTGAGCAGCGGATTGATCGGCACGAACACGCCGCCGGCTCGGGCGGCGCCAAACATACCGACGATATTCTCAACCCGCTTCTCAATAAACGTCGCAACCCGCTCAGATTTTTTTAACCCATGGCCCAGGAAAAGCTGCGCTGCCGCGCTGACGGCACTATCCAGCCCCGTAAATGTAACAGATTGTTTTTGATAAACTAAAGCCGCTCTATTCGGCGCGCGCCGAGCCGAAGCAGCAATTAAATCGTGAATTAATTCACCCATAAACGTGAAATTAGTTAAGGGAAAAAAAGCTTAGGGTTGGTGCTCGCGTAAAAACGGCGTTGCGCTTTGCCGCGAATGATACCCTACGGCGGTATAAACGAAACGCGCGGCGGGCGACTGTCTTTCGCAATCGCGTCCTGACCTCAGAAGGTCCAGCTCGCGGCGGATGCAGCGCAACTTCAATCAAAATCTAATGTCTAGACATCGTTACGATAGCATGATCTTCCGATTAATCCAGATAGGCCCGATAATTCATGCCTTTAGTTCGGGAATCAAGGGGATGGGCTTAACGAACACCACAGGGTAAAATGACATCATGAAAAAATTGAGCTACAACGTTAAGTATCCCAAGCTAAGAAGTTAATGGGCTCCTCTCCCTAACGATCTGATTCGCGTTCCTGAACTTTACAACTATGACTTACGTCTTCGTTTCGACGTTGGAATTTTTATAGCTTTGGAACAATTTTTGCTCCTGGCCTTAACCGTGAATGAGTGATGAACCTATGTTGAAATACCTTCAAAATATCATTGGCATATTGATTTTTTCCGTTCCCCTCACCGCGCTTGCCGAGTACGACGCGTGTGGGCCGATCGAGCGTAGAGATGGCGGGTATGGTCCCTATGACTATACCGATCCGTCCGACTACCGCAACAAACTGCCGGTCGTCAATTTGCACCATTTCAACGGACGAGTTGAAAATCTTGTCGGCGGTTTCAAGGAAGAAACGCCGCGCCCGACGGGGGACATCACCTACGTTTTACACGCGTTTCCAAACCATCATCGCGCATTGAACGCTATCGTGCGCCTTTCGTGGCGAGAAAATACACCAAAACCAGCCGGTTCTAAATACAGCGTGGACTGCTGGTTTGATCGCGCGATACGTTGGCGTCCCGCGGACGGGATGGTGCGAATGATTTACGCGAATTACCTATCCAGCACACGGGTGAAGCGCTTCAAAGAAGCGATTCCACACTATGAATTGGCCGAGCAGAAATTGAAGAACAATTCGAATTTGTTTTACAACATGGGTTTGCTTTATTTCAATTTAAAAGACTACGAGAAATCTCGCGATTACGCGCGAAAAGCCTACGCGGGCGGATTCCCGTTGTCCGGTCTAAAAGACATGCTGGTTAAAGCCGGTAAATGGCAGAGCTAAAAACAATGCATTTGCAGGTGGTTGCGTAAATTTTCACTGGGAAATCGAGCTATGCCGCCGGTCGAAAACGGTATCGCTCACCAACCCGTTAAGTTTTCCCGCCTGATCTGGGCCGCGCCGCTCGCGGCGGCGTTGATCGCCGTCGCGGCTTATGGTGCGTATCGCTTTCCAATCTTTCCGCTCTTACTCGTTGTCGCCTTGATCGGTTACGCCGCGATCCTCTGGCGAGAACCGCGACTGTGGCTGTTTTTTGTTCCGGCGCTTGCGCCCGCTCTGAATTTAGCGCCGTGGTCGGGTCGTTTTTTTTTCGACGAGGTCGATCTTTTTTTCCTCGTCACCGTCGCAATCGGATCGCTGCGCAGCGGTGGCGGCCGGCCGGCACGGCTGGCGCCGGCGGCGGCGTTTCTCATTTCCACCTTTGTTGTCGTTTTCATTATCAGCACTGTGATTGGCGTAGCGCCCCTAGAGCCAATAGATAGCAATGCCTTCGCCAACTACTACAGCCGGTACAACGGATTTCGCGTCGGCAAGAGCTTGGCGTGGGCGATCGCATTTTTATTCCTTGTGCGAGCCGATCTAGGGAGCAACGCCAAAGCGCTGTCGAATTATTGGGTTCCCGGCATATTGGCGGGTCTGGCCGGCGTGGTGTGTGTTGCTATTTGGGAACGTATCGCCTTCCCCGGCCTGACGAATTTTTCCGAAAATTATCGCGTCACATCGACCTTTGGGTCCATGCATGTCGGCGGCGGCGCGATTGACGGTTATCTGGCGCTGGCGTTGCCGTTCACGTTGCTTTGGTTAAGCGAACAGCGGCCGCTGATAAAAGTGTTCGCGGCGGCGGCGCTGTTAGCGTTGGGCAGCTACACCATCATGGTGACTTTCTCACGCGGCCTCTATGTCGCCTGCATCGTGATGATCTTCATGTTGGCCTTCGGCGCAATGGTTCGGCAGAAAGCGACCGGCGTTTTCAGCACGAGACGCGCCTTACTGGTGGTCGTAACGGTTATTCTGATGAGCGTGCTGTGCTTTGCCGTTTTTGCATCCGGCGGTTATCGCTCGCTCGCGGCAATATTGGGATTTATGGCGTTAAGCTTTTTCTTGGGACGTAAAGCTGAGGTTCGCGGTGGTGGTGCGGTTGGAATTGCGCTCGCGATTGCGTTAATTATCGCGAGCTTCGTGTTGATTCAGTTCTTCGCAAAAGGCGTGTATATCGCCTATGCGATTACTTTTTTGATCGGTTTTATCGGTGTCGCGCTGACCGTCCTGAAACCCCGCGCGTCGAAACATCGTATGGCGTGGTCGGGATTTCTTGCAACCGCCGTAGTGACGCCATTCGTCGGCAAGCACTGGGGCGGGATGCCAGCGATGTGGGCAGCGTTGAGCGCCGTGGTGTTCGTGCTGGTGCTGGTAAGCCTGAATCGAATGGTGAAACGGCCGTTGTGGCGGCCCAATGTTCCGCACGCCTCGATGCTCGCGTTCGTCAGCCTGATATTTTTCATGAGCGTGCCCATTGCCGGCAATTCTTATTTTGTCAGCGCGCGGTTTTCCGATCGCTCCGGTGCGGTTCGCGACCGTATGGTGCATTGGCAAGATACGCTGAACATGATGGATAGCACCCTCGTCACACAATTTTTTGGCATGGGCGTCGGCCGCTTTCCTAGTTTATTTTTCTGGCGCAGCCCCCGCACCACGCCCCCTGGAACATTTACCCTGATGGACGAACCGGGCAATACCTTCCTTCGCGTCGGCGGTACCCACGATAGTCTCGGCGGCGTGACGCTATATTACGCACAGCGCATCAACCCCGAGCCATATCGCAGTCTGATGTTTTCATTCGATGTGCGCACGACTTTTTCGAAGGCGCGGGTGCAAGCCGGCCTATGCGAATCGTTGTTGTTGTACTCGGAAAATTGCGAAACCAAAATTTTGCCACTGCAAAAGAATGACGGTTCATGGCAACGCTTGGAAATACCGTTCCAAAGCCGTAATTTGGGAGCATGGCATCGCTTCGGCAAAAAACCGGTACAGGCCTGGCTGGTCAACCCGATCGGCGGAACCCATATCGATATCGATAATGTTCGCTTGACCGATGTCAGCGGCAATAATTTGCTGAAAAACGGCGAATTCAGCCAAGGCGGCGACCACTGGTTATTTTCTGTGAGTAATTTCTGGCCGTGGCATATCGAAAGTATTTGGGTACATACTTTTTTTGAGCAAGGCTGGCTTGGATTAATTTTGCTGGTCACCCTGATTATTTATGCAGCGTGCCGCTTATTGATGCTAGTCAGCCGCGGACAACTCATCGCCCTTGCAATGCTGGTATCGCTCGCTGGCTTCGTTACAGTCGGCACGTTTAATAGTCTGTTCGAATTTCCCCGCGTCGCCGTGTTGTTCTATTTGATGTTGTTTATAGCGCTGGTTAAGTGGTCGGACGAACCTCAGCGTGTTGAGGCGAAACGCACCCGCTCACGTAGCAACGAATAAGACATCGCCTGAAGACGCTTATCCTGATTGGTTCTCCAAGGGATATGGCTGTAGAAAGCCGTCCATAAAGGGCTTTCAGGCTTATGCCCGGCAAATCGCCATTTGACGTGCCTCTGAACGATCGCCGTTGCAAAACCCAGAGCTTGATTTCGCCGCGCTTCGACTACAATAAGAACTCCATTTCCGAACGAGACGTCCCGCCATGAATTCACCGGCCGAATCCGCCATCAGCGCCATGACTAACGATACCGAATTGAACCGCCGTGCGATCGTCCTTGCCGGCGGGTCGGGAACGCGTCTGTGGCCGTTGTCGCGGGCGACCATGCCGAAGCAGTTACTGGCGCTGAATGGTCAAGAATCGCTGCTGCAGGACACCATGCGCCGGCTGCTGCCGATGGTCAAAAGCCAACACGTCACCACCGTTACCCATGTCGACCATCGCTTCGAAGTCGCCGGCCAGTTACACGCCGTGGATGCGCGCTTGGCTGACCAAGTGCTGGCGGAGCCGGTCGGCCGCAATACCTTGCCCGCCATTGCCTGGGCCACGGCACGCATCGTCAAAGAACAGCCCAGCGCGATCATCGGTGTGTTCTCATCGGACCATGCGATTGCCGATGGGCCAGCATTCCTCGCCGCGTGGCGCGCAGCGGAGCAAGCCGCGAGCCAAGGCCAAATTGCGTTGTTCGGTATGGAGCCGACAGAACCGGCAACAGGTTTCGGCTACATTCAAGCGGGCGACGAGATTAAACTTCCCGGCGCGAAACAGTTACCGGTTCGCAAGGTGATACGTTTCGTAGAAAAGCCCGACGCCGACACCGCCGTCAAACTCCTCGCTCAGGGCAACCATTACTGGAACGGCGGCATGTTTGTGTTTCACGCGGAAACCTTCATGCAAATGTTGCGCGACCTGCAGCCGGCCATTTACGAAGCCGCAATCAATCTCGCCGAAGGCGGCGATGCGGTGGCCAAAAAGGAAATCTACCAGGCGATGCCGGATCTGTCGGTCGACTATGGCATTCTCGAACACAGCAAAAATATCGCCGTCGTGCCGATCAAGATGGGCTGGAGCGATCTTGGCAGTTGGGAAGCGATTTACCAGCAACGCGACAAAGATGCAGCAGGCAATATGATCGAAGGCGACGTGCTAACGGTGAATTCTCAAAACAATTTGCTCTGGACCACCGGTGGCACCATTGCCGCGTTAGGCGTGGAAAATCTCGCCGTGGTACAAACCCGCGATGCCACACTGATTTGCCCGCGCGACAAAGTCGCCGACTTAAAGCGCTTAGTTTCCGAAGTAAAAGCGCGCCATCCACATTTGACCGAAACCCATTTGACCGTCGCTCGGCCCTGGGGCAGCTACACCATTTTGGAAGAAGGTCTCTACTACAAGATCAAACGCATCGTCGTGAAACCAGGCCAAAAACTATCGATGCAAATGCACTATCATCGCTCCGAACACTGGGTGGTGATTGCCGGGACGGCAAAAATTACCAATGGCGATCAAGAGTTTTGTCTGGAAGAAAATCAATCGACGTACATTCCGAAAACCAATCGCCACCGGCTCGAGAATCCCGGACGAATCCCATTGCAGATTATCGAGATTCAGACCGGCGCCTACCTGGAAGAAGACGATATCGTGCGCTTTGGCGATATTTACGGGCGCGCCGGCTAATATTTGACGTTCGCCCGTTTGAGTAGGGTGGTCACGTGACTAATCGGGATTGCGTAAGCAATTCCGCTCGGGTCGGATAATACGTTTTCTTTGGTTTGCTTCACGAAAACCATATTCAACACCCCAACAACGTGCCCGGTAGCCGGGTCGTAAAGCGGGCTGCCGCTGTTGCCTGGATAGGCCGTCGCATCGAGTTGAAATACGTCGAAGGCTTTGCGTAAGCGTGCCACCGATTTCACATCCAAATCTCTTGAGCCTCGGCTTGGAATAACGATGGGGGTCAACGACGAAATCGTTGCCTTATGGGTAACGTGATAAAGGCCCAAAATCGCGCCAATCGGAAAACCGGTGAACGCATATTGTTGCCCTTCCCGAACGCCGGACGGATCACCGAGGATCATCGCGGGCAATGGCGCCCCCTTGATTTTCAGCAACGCGACGTCGTGATCGGGATCGCTCGCGACTTCTTCCACTTCACGAACTTGAACCTCTTTGCCACGTCCGGTCACCACAACCATCACCTCGCGCTGCTCGGTATCGAGGAATGGCGGCT
This sequence comes from Pseudomonadota bacterium, assembly GCA_031406045.1. Taxonomy (GTDB): domain Bacteria; phylum Pseudomonadota; class Gammaproteobacteria; order Burkholderiales; family JALYOK01; genus JALYOK01. The sequence goes on along the minus strand of JANOGO010000279.1, from coordinate 4,353 downwards.
TCACATGGACGTTGGTGATCACATGCAGACCGTCGGCGACGATGAACCCGGTGCCGAGCATATTCATGGCGGGCGTGCGGGTTTTCTGGTAAGTTCCGACTCCAACAACAGAACCGCGAACTTTTTCGATGGTTTGCGGCAAGTCGGCGCGGGCCGGCAAAACGACGCCGATGATGCCGCAAAAAATGGCGATAATTGTTTTCAGAACAGTCAGTTGACGAAGTCCTACGAGCGCATGGATATGCATAATTGTCCTTTTACAAATTACAAAATGTTCTATTATTCCGAGCATTAGTCGCTAATATAACGAAGATTCCCAACGACCCGCCAAGGTTCGTTAGGCTAACATGCTGCCACCGCTTGGTAACACCATTTTAGCCGTAGTTCGCTTCGCAATCGATGCAGCCGAACCAATCCGCGGCAAATAAATTGTCCCACCTACTTAAGAGGATGTTTGCATGAGTGTTGTTGCAGTAGTCGGACTGGGCTATGTAGGCCTTCCACTTGCCGTCGAATTCGGTAAACGCCGTGAAACCATCGGCTTCGATCTTTCCGAAGATAAAATCGCGAGTTACAAACGCTTCATCGATCCGACTGGTGAGTTGCCATCCGCCGAGCTTGAGGCGGCCAAGCACCTCACCGTCACAACCGATCCAAAGGAACTTGCTAAGGCGGATTACATTATCGTTGCCGTGCCCACGCCGGTAGACATCGCTCATCAACCGGATTTTTCACCCTTGGTCGGCTCCAGCACGAGCGTCGGCAAGTACATGAAAAAAGGTGCGATCGTGGTGTACGAATCTACGGTATATCCAGGTGCGACCGAAGAAGTTTGCATTCCGGTATTGGAAAAACATTCGGGCATGAAATGGCTGAAAGATTTCCATGTCGGTTATTCGCCAGAGCGCATTAATCCCGGCGACAAAGAACACACGCTGACGAAAATTCTAAAAATCGTGTCCGGCGACGACGCCGACACGCTGGAAAAAGTCGCGCAGCTGTACGAAAGCATTATTACCGCTGGTGTGCATCGCGCATCCAGCATCAAGGTCGCGGAAGCGGCGAAGGTCATCGAGAACACGCAGCGCGATCTTAATATCGCGTTGATGAACGAACTGGCGCTGATCTTCGATCGCATCGGCATCGACACGATGGAAGTGCTGAAGGCCGCCGGCACCAAATGGAATTTCTTGCCGTTCCGTCCGGGCTTGGTCGGCGGCCACTGCATCGGCGTCGATCCTTATTATCTGACCCACAAAGCCGAGATGCTTGGCTACATTCCCCAAGTGATTCTCGCGGGCCGGCGCATTAACGACAGCATGGGCAAACACATCGCCGAACAAACGGTGAAAAAGATGATCAACGCCGGCTCGCAAGTAAAAGGTGCGAAGGTCAATGTGCTGGGTCTCACCTTCAAAGAAAATTGCCCGGATTTGCGCAACTCAAAAGTCATCGACATCATTCAGGAATTGCAGTCCTACGGCATCGACGTTCAAGTGCACGATCCAATGGCCGAGTCTGCCGAAGCGAAACACGAATACGGCGTAACGCTGCGCAGTTGGGATGAATTGCCGCAAGCCGATGCGATTGTCGCCGCCGTCGCGCACAAAGAATTTTTAGCGCGGCCGATGAAGGATTATTTGAGCAAAGTCAAAAATGGCGGTTGCTTCATCGACGTCAAATGCCAATTCGATCCGAAGGCCGTTAAGGAATCGGGTTTGAGTTTGTGGCGCCTTTAAGATTATTTCCTATCGCTAACGAATGACTCAATACGAACAAATAGTCGAGCAACTCAAATCTAAACGCCATCGCTGGCTAGTGACGGGCGCCGCCGGATTTATCGGCTCCAATCTAGTCGAAGCGCTGCTGCGGCTGAACCAATCGGTCGTCGGTTTGGATAATTTTTCTACCGGCCATCAACGCAACCTCGATCAGGTTCAAACACTGGTCGGCAGCGCCGCGTGGAAGCACTTTCATTTCATTCGCGGCGACATCTGCGACCTGGCTACTTGCAACGAAGCGAGCAAGGGCGCCGACTATGTGTTGCATCATGCCGCGCTCGGCTCCGTGCCGCGTTCGATCGAAGATCCGATCATGAGCAACCACAGCAACGTCACCGGTTTCGTCAACATGCTGGTCGCCGCCCGCGACGCCAAGACAAAACGCTTTGTTTACGCGGCTTCCAGTTCGACCTATGGCGATCATCCCGGCTTACCCAAGATCGAAGACCAGATCGGCAAACCGCTCTCGCCCTACGCCGTGACAAAATACGTCAACGAACTCTACGCCGACGTGTTCGGACGTTGCTACGATGTGGAATCCATTGGCCTGCGCTATTTCAACATCTTCGGCCCGCGCCAAGACCCGGATGGCGCCTACGCCGCAGTGATCCCAAAATGGATCGCGTCGATGATTAAAAACGAAACCGTGTTGATAAACGGCGACGGCGAAACGAGCCGTGATTTTTGCTACGTCGAGAATGTCGTTCAGGCAAACATTTTGTCTGCCACGACAACCAACAAAGACGCGATCAATCAAGTTTATAACGTCGCGGTGAATGAGCGCACTACGCTGAATCAATTGTTCGACATGCAGCGCAGCTTGCTGGTCAAACGATTCGCGCATCTGGAAAATTTCAAACCGAAGTACCAAGACTTTCGCGCCGGCGACGTGCGCCACTCGCTCGCCGATATCAGCAAGGCACAAAATCTGCTCGGCTACGTACCGACCCACCGCATCGGCGATGGCCTGCGCACTGCAATGGATTGGTACGTCAAAGATTTAACGCATTAATCTGCGATTGTCTATCAAGCGGAGGGTGCCAAAGTGGAGATGGTTAAACCTGACCACTAAACAAGAACCGAGGAGTCCATTTCAGTGGGCTACGCTTGCTGGCATTTCAAACCGCAATAGAGCTAAAAACGATGAAATCGCATTATGCCGCTTTAGGTTGTATCGTTATGGTTTGTTCGACCAACGGTTTTGCCCAGTTGAAGGTTAACGAGGCTGCGGCCGTTTACGATCGAATTCGAACCACACCGGCGCAGCTTGCGCTTTTTTGCGAGCGGCAGACGTTGAACCAGGCGCTTATCCGCGCGAGACAAGGCACAAAAGCGCATCGACGAGATCGAGGCGAAAATTCCGGGCTTCAGAGATGCAAACACCTATTTCGCACTAAACGCTTCTAAGGGCGTGGAATTTTTCCGCTCCGGGGAGGGCAAACCGGTGCACGAGGCAACTGGACGACTTGCCGGGTAGCGCAGCGTAAATAATAAGTAGAACTCATAGGGCAGATGAGGCGAAGCCGTTATCTGCCGTATGCTTATTTCGCGAGCACCGCCATCGTAAGGCGCGCAACACAAACCAATTTTTCTTCTTCATCGGTCACACGAATTTCCCACACCTGCGTAGATTTTCCAACATGCAAAGGCCGCGCAACGCCTAGCACCCAGCCGCTTCGCGCGGCGCGAATGTGGTTGGCGTTGATATCCAAACCCACGCAATAGTTTTTGTCCATATCGACGCAATAGCTCGCGGCGCAACTGCCGAGGGTTTCGGCGAGCACGACCGAGGCGCCGCCGTGCAATATGCCCATCGGTTGCACGGTACGCGCATCGACCGGCATGCGCGCAGAAATCCAGTCCTCGCCGACGTCGACAAACTCGATGCCGAGGCGATCGACTGCGGTGTTGAGGTGGATGCGTTGCATGTCAACGATGTCCGGGCGTTTTGTCCAAATACTCATGTTGAAACCTTTTCCGCATGACGTTTAGCGGCCGCTTGCCAGGCTTGCGGATCGAATCCTGCTAGGGAAGCTCTGAATAAGCCCGATTTCGTGATGATCCTACGTTGCTCACAAAAAATATCGCCTTACATATCAACCATATGCTGCGTCGATATTTTTTGTTCGCGCCTTGTCTCATTTAGAACTCGAACTTATTCAGAGCTTCCTAAGCGTTTGTAGCGGAGCGAAATGGCTTCGCTTTCGAGGAATGGAATGACTTGCTCGGGCCCGTTCATTCGATTCCCCGTCGCGACAACATCAAGGCCAAACTCAGCCCGCCGATCCCCGCGCGCACGATTGCGACTTTCATATTCAACTTGGTTAACAAGACGAAGCGCAAGAATAACTGATTTGAGAATAATTTCGAGGCAGGCTGGAGAGGCTTATGGATACTGCCTCGCAGGCCATGCATCGCCAACAGGCACGCCGGATAAGGCTCGTGGCGATGCCATGAGTTATGATCCCCGCGAAGGTGGGAATCCATACTGCGTTGGTTACTGCAATTGCCAAATGGATTGCCGAATTCGCGGGAATGACAGTTGAGACGGCGACGGGAAGATTACATTCGA
>JANOGO010000208.1:0-14938 GCA_031406045.1 Pseudomonadota bacterium | reverse complement strand
CAAATTATCGTTGAGGCTAGCGACGATTAGGGCTGCGCCAGGAGCCATATCCTATGCGGCTCGCGGCGATGCATGGCCTGTAAAGCAGTATCCATGTGGCTTTCCAGGCAGGCAAAAGATTTTTTGATTGTAACGGTAGCTCGATCTAAATGTACCGAAGATTAATCAAGGTATCCGCCATGGAAAAATTTAAGCCCTCCCTCGCCGGCCCGCTATTGATATTGTTGGTTTGGTTTTATTGCGTTCCAGCGGCCGCTCAAGCAACCACGACGCCTAAACCATCCGGCGCCACGTCATCGGGAATTTTCTCAATCCCTAGCGCCGACCCAGCTCTTGAGCGCAACAAATCAAACGTAGTCGCGTTCTACGACATGATGTTCAACCAATCAAAGCCGGCGGAAGCGATGCGGCTTTACGGCGGCGCGACTTACACGCAACACAACGCGGAAGTGGCCGATGGGCGCGATGCGTTCATCGCTTACTTCGAGCAAATGGCGAAAAATTATCCGGGGAAATCAGTAGCGTTTAAGCGCGTTTTTGCTGAGGGAAATTTTGTTATTTTGCACAGTGAGCACAAATTTCCCGGCTGGCGCGGCGGCAATTGGGCGGCGATGGATATCTTCCGGTTGGACGATCAGGGCAAGCTCGTTGAGCATTGGGACGCGTTGCAAAAAGTGCCGAGTAAATCCGCTAACGGCAATGGGATGTTCTAAAGTCCCGACCTTCCCCCGCTCCGCAAGGGAGGGGGTGACGTAGTTGGTAATTTAGCCGAGTTGTCGCTTGATTCGTTCGATCACATTTTCGCGCCCTATCAATTCTAACGTCGCATCGAGCGGTGGTGTCTGCGTTCCGCCGGACACGGCAACGCGCAGCGGAACACCGACCTGGCCGAGCTTGAGCTGATGTGCGGCAAGCGTTTCTTTTAGCGCGATGTTGATTGCTTCTTTATTCCACGCAACAGCCTGCAATTTTTCCGCAAGCTCACCGAGCACTCGCAATATTTCGGGCTTGAGATGTTCGCGAATCAATGCTTCGTTCGGCGCAATATCGCGGTAAAAATAAACCGCGCTGTCGGCTAAATTTTCCAATGTCGTCGCACGCGGCTTGAGTAATTCGACGATAGCTTCGAGCTTGCCATCGCCCTCCTCCACATTGCAATCGCGCTCGCGCAATCTCGGCGCGATCAATTTGCCTAATTCCGCTCCACTCGCTTCTTTCAGATATTGCTGGTTCAACCAGGATAATTTTTCGCCATCGAAACGTGCTGGTGAACGACTAATATTGGATAGATCAAACCACTCGACGAATTTTTCCATCGAGAATAATTCTTCGTCGCCGTGGGACCAACCGAGGCGTGCGAGATAATTCAGCAACGCCTTCGGCAAATATCCGTCTTCGTCGTATTGCATCACGCTCACGGCACCGTGTCGTTTCGATAAGCGTTCGCCGTCATCGCCGAGAATCATCGGCACGTGGCCGAATTGTGGCAGCGTCGCGCCAAGCGCGCGGAAAATATTAATCTGGCGCGGTGTGTTGTTGACATGATCGTCGCCGCGAATGATGTGCGTCATCGCCATATCGAGATCGTCGACCACCACGCCAAAATTATAAGTCGGCACGCCGTCGGCGCGCATGATGATGAGGTCGTCCAATTCGCGATTGGAAATCGTGATCTGGCCTTTCACCAGGTCGTTCCAGGTCACATCACCATCGTCTGGATTTCGAAAACGTATCAGCGGCTGCACCCCAGCGGGCGGCGTTTTTGCTTTCGCATTTTCCGGGCGCCAGCGGCCATCGTAACGCGGTTTTTCGCCGCGTGCACGCTGACCTTCGCGCATCACATCGAGCTCGTCTTTGCTCGCGTAGCAGTGATAGGCTTTCCCTTGCGCGACTAAGCTCTCGGCAATTTCGCGATAGCGCTCGAGCCGCTGCATTTGATAAAACGGGCCTTCGTCGTAGTCTAGCCCGAGCCATTCCATTGCATCGAGAATCGCTTGCGTTGACTCGGGCGTGGAACGCTCGACATCGGTATCCTCGATGCGCAGAATAAATTTTCCGCCATGCTTGCGCGCGTAGGCCCAGGAAAATAGCGCAGTGCGCGCGCCGCCGATGTGCAAGTAGCCCGTCGGGCTCGGCGCGAAACGAGTGCGAACCGTCATTTGCTATTTATGTTTAAAAACAGGTTTGCGTTTCTCGACGAAGGCCGCCATACCTTCTTTCTGGTCTTCGGTAGCGAACGCGGAATGGAACACGCGGCGCTCGAACAAAATACCTTCCGCAAGCGAAGTCTCGTAGGAGCGATTGACCGATTCTTTGGCCATCATCACGATCGGCAATGATAAATCCGCGATTTGTTGCGCGACCTTGACGGCCTCTTCAACTAAATCGGCCAGCGGTATGATGCGCGAAACCAGACCGCTGCGCTCAGCTTCTTGCGCGTCCATCACGCGGCCGGTCAACACCATTTCCATCGCTTTCGATTTGCCGACGAAGCGCGTTAAGCGTTGTGTTCCCCCCGCACCGGGAATCACGCCGAGCTTGATTTCCGGCTGGCCGAATTTTGCGTTGTCGGCGCATAAAATGAAATCGCACATCATCGCCATTTCGCAGCCGCCGCCGAGCGCGAATCCAGCGACTGCCGCGATCAGCGGCTTGCGGCATTGCGCGACGCGCTCCCAGCCGTCGGTGATGTAATTTGATTTGTAAGTATCCATGTAACTGAAATTCTGCATCACCTTGATGTCGGCCCCCGCAGCGAAGGCTTTGTCGCTACCGGTGATCACCATCGCGCGTACGTTATCATCCTTCTCAAAAATATCGAGCGCTTGGCCAAGATCCTTTACCAGCGCGGGTGATAGGGCATTCAGCGCTTGCGGGCGATTGAGGCGAATGAGGCCAACGTTGCCGCGCGTCTCGACCAAAATATTTTCATAAGTCATGCAATTTCTCCGTGCTGTGTACGAGTTAGAATGGCGTTATTCTAAAGCAAAGCCGAAACGACACCTATGAGTTACACCACCCTGCTCTTCACTATCACCGATTGCGTCGCCGAGATCACACTGAATCGGCCGGAGAAATTAAATAGCTTCAACCCCGATATGTTGCGGGAATTGCATGAAGTATTTCAGTTGATCGAAACCGATTCGGCGGTTCGCGCCGTGTTGATTACCGGCGCCGGACGTGGCTTCTGCGCGGGGCAGGATTTGAATGTGCGCCAGGGCCAACCGGGCGACAAAGGCGAGCTGGTGCGCAAAAGTCTGAACGATCATTTCAATCCATTGATTCGCCGCATCCATAATCTGAAAAAACCAGTGGTCGCGGCGGTGAACGGGATTGCTGCTGGCGCCGGCGCAAACCTGGCACTGAGTTGCGACATTGTTGTTGCCGCCGAATCCGCCAGCTTTCTGCAGGCGTTCGTCAATATCGGCCTAATTCCCGATTGCGGCGGGACGTTTTATTTGCCCCGCTTGATTGGATCAGCGCGCGCGAAAGCCGTCGCGTTATTGGGCGAAAAAATTTCGGCTAAGCAAGCGGCCGATTGGGGCATGATTTGGAAAAACGTTCCGGATGATCAGTTAGCTGCAGAAACTCGCGCGCTCGCCAAGCGGCTAGCCGCAGGCCCGAGCGTCGCGCTGGGCTTGATTAAACAGGCGTTAGATGTTTCTGTTAACCACGATTTAGACCGGCAACTTGACTGGGAACGCGACGCGCAAGGACTTGCTGCAATGTCAGCGGATTTCTCAGAAGGCGTCCAAGCTTTCTTGGAAAAGCGCCCGGCGAAATTTATGGGGAAATAAAACGAAAGGGCAGTGCCCTCTCGCTAGAACAACATTTCTTTTGACATCCCATTGCGGCGCAATACGCGCTTCAACGTCGCCAAAGCTTCCAACTGAATTTGCCGCACACGCTCGCGCGTGAGTTTCATGGTCGCGGCCAATTCTTCTAGCGTATAAATGTCGTGGTCGTTGAGGCCAAAACGACGCTCGATGACCCAGCGCTGCTTATCGTTCAACTGCTCCATCCATTCGCGCACCCGGCCGATCACTTCGTCGCGCTGCAATAATTCTTCCGGCGCGATACATTGATCGTCGGCGATCGATTCACCCAGCGACAAACTCGGATCGATATCCAATGGCGCATCGAGCGAGGCCATGCGTTCGTTCAGATTCAACACGCGGCGCACTTCTTCGACGTCTTTGCCCAATAAAGACGCAACATCTTCTGCGGTTGGGTCTGTTTCGCTGCGCGCTTCCAAATGCCGTTGCGCGCGCAGGTAAACGTTGAGTTCTTTAATGATGTGAACCGGCAAACGAATCGTGCGCGATTGATTCATAATGCAGCGCTCGACGTTTTGGCGGATCCACCATGTTGCGTAAGTAGAGAAACGGAAGCCGCGTTCCGGCTCGAACTTCTCCAGCGCGTGAATCAAGCCAAGGTTGCCCTCCTCGATTAAATCGAGAAGCGGCACGCCACGGTTGACGTAATGTTTGGCGATATTAACGACCAGCCGCAAATTGTGCTCGATCATTTTTTGACGTGCCGGGAAATCGCCCGCCTGAACTTTGAACGCAAGCTCGCGTTCTTGCGCGGCTGTTAACAGGGCATTTTGCCCGATTTCGTTCAAATAAAGCTGGGTCGCGTCGGCCTGCCAATCGTTGGCGGGTTCAACGGCTTCAGGCGCCTCTGCATGCAACTCTTCCTCTTGCGAGGCGTCTACGATGTCGTCGTCGTCTTCAACTTCTTGTGCAACCGGGTGGCTCATCATGACCTTTCGCTGGGCAAATACTTCCATGGATCAACTGGCTTCCCCAACCGGCGGATTTCAAAATGTAACTTGACTGTGCCGTCTTCAGAATCGCTATTTCCCATCTCAGCAATTTTTTGGCCTTTTGTCACAGTCTGCCCTTCTTTCACCAATATCGCGCTGTTATGCGCATAAAGGCTTAGATGGCTCTTGTTGTGAATGATCACGATCATTTTTCCGTAACCACGTAAACTATTTCCTATGTAAGACACTCGTCCATCGGCACTGGCGACAATCGCCTGACCGGGAACTCCTTCAATATCAAGCCCTTTCGAGCTTTCATTGAAGTTAGATGCTATCTTACCACTAGTCGGCCAAACCCATTGTAAACTTTCGTTATCGCCGGGCACCGAGGGGTTGGCTTCAGGCTTTATTTCCGGCAACGATTCCGATTTCGCCGTTGTCGACGGCTCGCCCTCGCCACGCTGAATTTTCTGTAGCGCAGCTTCGGAATAAGGTATCCGGCTGACTTTCGGGTCGGTTTTCAGCAGCGGATCCAAGCGAGGTTCTTCCGGCTTAGGCGCGGCGGGCGCGGGGATTTTTACCGGCTCATTGACCGGCTTGCCCTCCGGAGGCGCGTCGATATTGATCGGTAGCGCGGTTGTGCCGGGCTGGCCACCACGCGCGCTCGGTGCAGTTAACTGTAATTCGGCGCCTTCTTTCAACGTATTGGCATTGGCGAGGTTATTCCACGCGCCGAGTTCTTGATAATTCAAGCCGTATTGCCGCGCAATGCTGTAGAGGGTTTCGCCTTTTTGTACGATATGCGTAGGCGACCGCGAATCGGCCGGTTTGATGATCACCGGGGTCGCCGGCGTTTTTGCCGCCTCGCTCGCGCTTTTTGGCGGTGCCGATTTGCTTACCGCCGGTTTCGTTGCCGGCGCGGGAGTTCGCTCGATCACCGGCGCATGCTGACGGGTCACGCAACCGGCCAGCGCAATGAAAAAAATAACCGCCGAAGCGATTTGGCTACGCACGGATGGTACCCGACAGCAACGGTACGAATTTAACCGATTCGAGCTTGGTTTCGACAAATCCTTGCTCGGTATTTTCGACCAAATAGAGGCACTGATCGTCTTGGCCGCGCGGAAACACCAAACGCCCGGCGGGCGCCAGTTGATCGAGCAATTCTTGCGGTGTTTCCATCGCGGCGGCAGCCATTACGATGCCATCGTAGGGCCCCGCTTCGGGCAATCCCAATCCGCCATCGGCATGTTTGAATCGCACGTTGCTCACCTTGATTTCGCGCAAATTTGCGCGCGCCTTGTTCAGCAACGCTTCAATGCGTTCGATCGAATACACTTCTTTCGCGAATTTAGCCAAGATCGCAGTTTGGTAACCACAACCCGTACCAATTTCTAGCACTCGTTCCAGCGGCCGGCCATTTCTGACTAGCTCGGTCATTCGAGCGACGATGTATGGGCTGGAAATGGTTTGGCTAAAACCAATCGGCAGCGGTGTGTCTTCGTAAGCCCGGCTCGCGAGCGCCTCGTCGACGAAGATGTGGCGCGGCATTTCGTAAATTTGTGCCAACACGCGCTCGTCTTTGATGCCGGCCTCGCGCAAGCGATCGACCAAGCGCTGGCGGGTGCGTTGCGAGGTCATGCCGATGCCGATTTGGCGAGTGGTCATTAGCGCAGCCAATTCTTGATCGGCTCTAGTTGGGCGTAGTGGGTTAGATCAATTTGCAGCGGTGTTATCGCGACGCGATTAGCCTTGATCGCATAAAAATCCGTGCCCTCGCCGGCATCTTGTGCCGGACCCGCGGCGCCGACCCAATAAATCGTTTCGCCTCGTGGATTTTGCGATTTGACGATAGGCTCGGCTTTGTGGCGCTTACCGAGCCGGGTGATCTCGCGGCCCTTCAATTCGTCGTAGGGGATATCGGGAACATTCACGTTGAGCAGTACCGGCTCGGAAAAAGGCTGGTCGCGAAACTGCGTAACGATATCCAGCGCCACACGTGCTGCGGTGTCAAAGTGATTGTTTCCCGCCGTAACGTGCTATACCGAATTGGAAGGAATCCCGAGAAAATTGCCTTCGGCCGCCGGGGCGACTGTCCCGGAGTAAACGGTGTCGTCGCCCATATTCATGCCATGGTTAATGCCGGAAACGACGATATCGGGCAACTGATCCAGCAACCCGGTAACAGCCATATGGACGCAATCCGTCGGTGTGCCGTTGATATGAAAAAACCCATTGCTCGCACGGCCTAGTTTTAGCGGCCGATCCAGCGTCAGCGAGTTGCTTGCGCCGCTGCGATCGCGTTCCGGCGCAACCACGGTGATTTCGCCCACTTGAGAAAGTGTTTCGGCGAGTTGGCGCAGGCCGGGGGCGAAGTAACCATCATCATTACTGAGCAAGATTCGCATAGATGTTTGGGTCGGAGCGTCGAAGGAATTGCAAATTACGCTAAATCAGAGACTTGAATTGTACACGCCAGAAGCGACTCGAACCTCGATATCGCGCCACGACAAGGGGGTATTTTTGTTTTATTCGCACGGACGCCACACCATTCTCGTATAGAATAATCGGCGATGTTAAAAGAGTTTCATTACAAAATTGATTGGCAATCCAAGAGCCATTTACCGGGACATCATCGCAGCAGCCAAACGGGCGGCGGCTTGGAATTCCGCGGTAATGTGCCGTTATTGGAAGCGCCCGATCCCCGCCGGCTCGCGATCCGCGCCAGCCTATCGAATCCGTTCGAGCAATGGTATGTCCGCAGTTTTCGCCAACGCAGCCAAGTCCCCGTTTATTTGATTGCTGATCTATCGGCATCGATGGGCTTTCGCGGCGTGCGCAGCAAGCTCGACGTCTTGGCGGATTTCACCGAATCTCTCGCTTATTCCGTTCATCGCAGCGGCGATCGTTTCGCGTTTATTGGGTGCGATGAAACCGCGCGTTTGGATTTCTTGTTGCCGCCAACGCATGCACTAGGTGCCGGCCTGGAGCTCGCGCAGCGCCTTCGCAATCTGGCGCTCAATGGCCGTTCGGTGGCCGGCCTGGCGGAAATGCCACGCTATCTGCCGCGTCAAAAAAGTTTAATTTTTTTGTTGTCCGATTTTCATTTCGAAGAGCAAGTATTGGCTGATACGTTAAACGCGCTCGTCAGCCATCGCGTATGCCCGGTGGTATTGTGGGATCGCGCCGAATATCAAGACCTGCCAAGTTTTGGGTTGGTCAGCGCCCAAGACAGCGAATCCGGGCGGCGGCGCACTCTCTTGATGCGGCCCGCGCTGCACGAACGCATTGCAGCAGCTTTCGCATCCAGACGTGCGTCGTTGAACGAGTTGTTCTTGAAACACGGCGTTCGACCACTTTTCGTCGACGATCAATTCGATGCCGAGCGCGTCACCGAATATTTTTTTCACACCGAGCACGTTTCTGCCGAGGCAAATGGATGAAGTTCCTTGGCCTCGGTTTGGGATTTTTGTTGTGGGTAAACCTCCACTTCGCTGCCGGCATTGAGATCAGCGCGCAGAATCCAAGGCCATTCGGCTACGTCGTCGGCGATGTGTTTGAACAGGAATTAATTTTATCGGCGAAGCCCGGTGAAACGTTAGACCAAAAACAATTACCCAAACCCGGCCGCCTCAACGCCTGGCTCGAGTTGCATAGGCTAACGCTCGAGGAATCGTCGCGCGGCGGTACCAAGACATACCGCGTGAAACTGCTTTATCAATTGCCGAACGCGCCGCCTGCAATTCGGGTAATCGAATTGCCGGCGCAGCGCTTTGTATTTTCCAACGCGAATCACGCAAGCGAAATCAAATCGACCGAGTGGCCGATCACCATTGGCCCGTTAACGCCCGATGAGGTGCTCGCACGTGAAGGTCTCGAGGCGATGCGAACCGACGCGCCGCCAAGACTCATCTCGACGGCGAATGTAAAGCAGCGCATGATGAGTTACGCTGCAGCCCTGGCGGCTTTGTTGCTTTATTGGTGCTACCGATATTTTGGAATTCCATACCTGAATCGGCAGCGGCGCCCGTTCACCCGCGCATATCGAGAAGTAAACAAATTAGCGCACGGCGCCGCACCAAACGCGTATCAACAGGCAATCGAACAACTGCACCGCGCACTGAACGAAACCGCCGGCAAATCGTTATTCATCGACAATATCGATCCGTTTCTGGCCAAACAACCCATCCCCGTCAAACTGGCGTCGATGACTCACGAATTTTTCCGGGCATCGCGCAACGCATTTTTTGCTGGCGACGGCCAGGATGAACACTACTCGATCGCCTGGATGCAAGATTTTTGCCGTGCCTGGCGCGATGTCGAACGAGGTGTTGCTTGAATCTGGAGTTTAGCTATCCGCTGGTGTTATTGCTGTTGCCGTTAGCCCTATTGCCGTTTTTCCGCACGGATCGCCAAGTCCTTGCATACGGCTGGCTGAAACTCCTGCCCCGCGATTTCGTCGGCAGCTTGATCGGCGCAGCGCTCAAGCTGATAGCGGCGTGCACAATCGCCGCGCTGATCGTTGGTTTATCGGGAATTCATCGATCGGAAGTGGCCATCGAGCGAGTCGGTCGTGGTGCGCACATTGTTATCTTGCTGGACCGCAGCCGCAGCATGGATGAGGCGTTTAACCAGGGACGCGTCAATCACGATCCGAGCAAGGTCTTTAACGAAGCACAGCAGCGCGAAATAAAAGGCAAAGCCGCACGGAAAATTTTGGCAGACTTCGCGGCGAAGCGCCCGCGAGATATGTTCGGTATGGTGGGCTTTAGCGCGTATCCGATGCATATTCTCGATTTCACGCAGAAGCAAGAAGTCATCCAGGCAGCGATCCGCGCCGGCGACGTCGGCCGTGGCCTATCGGAAACGGACATCGCGCGGGGCCTGTTCGCATCGATTTCGTATTTTGACAATCAACCCTACACCGGCTCGAGGATCATCTTGCTGGTCTCCGATGGCGGCGCACGAATCGATCTGGCGACCCGTGAAAAAATTGCGAAGTTAATGAAACAAAACCGCGTCGGTTTGTATTGGATTTACTTGCGCTCGGTCAATAGTCCGGGGTTGTTCGACCAACCAAGCGATGCGATCGTCGGTATCGACTCTTCGCCGGAAATCGCATTGCACGATTTTTTCAAATCGATCAAAACCCCTTACCAAGCCTACGAGGCTGAGAATTCCGGGGCCTTGCTCAGCGCCGTTCAGGATGTCAATCGTTTAGAGAATTTGCCGATCAGTTTTAACGAAATTATTCCGCGCCACGACTTATCCTGGGCCTGCTATTTGCTCGCCGCCCTGCTGCTGATTTTGTTGCTGGCAACGCGAATGTTCGAGGTGAAAGCGTGGCGCTAACGCGGAAAATTCAACGCGCGTTGCCCATGCTTGGGTTGGCTTTGCTGGCCTTGGCAATGTTTGATGGCTACGGATGGTGGCACGCAAAACGGCTGAATAAAGCGATCGGCGATGAATCGATTCTCCAGGTTAAACACGCATTGCCGGCGGAAGGAATTTTTGCGCAAGCCTATCTTCGTGCGCAAAAAGGCGATCGTGAACATGCTATCGCGCTTTACAAGCAAGTCGAAGCAATGGCGGACAAGGTACTTGCGCAGACGGCAAAGTATAACCGCGCGAATCTTTACCTCTTCAACGCAATGGAATTAAACGGCACGGATAACCCGAATCTGGCGTTACCGTTCGCCGAGCTAGCGAAAGATACCTATCGTGCGTTACTGCGCACCACACCCAACCATTGGGACGCGAAATATAACCTCGAACGTGCGTTGCGCTTAGTGCCCGATCCCGATGACAGCGACGATGCCGATCTGCCGCCACCGCTACAGTCCGAACGGGCGCCAACGACTATGCGTGGCTTCACGTTAGGCTTGCCTTGATGCAAAAGCTGAAGCTGTTTTTGGCTCGATTCGATCGGCGCAGCCGATGGTTACTGTTGATCTTGGTATTGCTTTTTGTGGCATTGCTGCGCCCGACATTTCCATTGCAACAAGATATTCTCAACAGCATCTTCGTTATCGATGTATCGCAGAGTATGAATACCCGCGACTATCGAATCGGCGACAAGCCGGTAAGCCGAATGCAAATGGTCAGGGATATCCTAAAGCGGTCGCTGGCTGAGATGCCGTGTGGTTCGCGCATCGGACTGGCGATATTTGCGGAGTATCGTTCGTTCCTACTGCTTGCGCCTGTTGAAGTGTGCAGCAGCTATGCCGAACTATCCGCGTCGATTAATCAGATCAACGGCAAAATGGCCTGGGCGGGCGGAAGCGAAATCGCGAAAGGTCTAAATTGGGGCCTAAAAATGGCGGTAGCGGTAGAGCCGCGGCCGAGCTTGGTATTTTTCACCGACGGCCACGAGGCACCGCCGATAAGCTGGCGCAATCGCCCGCGCATCGATGTTAAGCCGGGCGAGGTGCGCGGTATCTTGATCGGCGTCGGCGGCAACGAGCTTTCGCCGATCCCAAAATTCGATCCGGACGGCAACGCGTTAGGCTATTGGCACGCCGATGAAGTAGCGCAGATCGACGTTTTCAGTCAGGGTCGTGGAGGCAGTGTTTCCGGCGAGACAATGGCCGGAACCGAGGCTTCAAATAACGAATCGAAAAAACGCGTAGGCACTGAACATCTTTCCTCGGTCAAGGAAGCCTATCTGCGGCAACTTGCGCAGGAAAATGGACTAAGCTATGCGCTATTGGCCCCGTCGTCGAACCTGGTGAAAGTTCTGTCGGCCGGTGGCGCAACGCAGCGCGCGCCGGTTCCTCGGCCGATCGGATGGCTACCTGCCCTGCTTGCGCTTATCGGCTTAGTCACGCTGTATTTCTGGCGTGTCCAAAACAATCCCAGCTTAGGAAAATAGTTTGCGTTACTACCCAAAATCCCTAACAAGGCTGATCCTGTTCGGCTTGGTGTTGATTTTGCTGCCGCTGGCATTCGCGTTTTATAACGTTGCAAGTAACTTGGAATTGTTGGCCGGGCGCGGACAGCGCGCGGTATTCGAAGCGGTGCGTATCACCCAAGACAGCCGCTTGCTGATCCAACGCATCACCGACATGGAACGGGTAACTCGCCAATACCTGGTCGTCGAAGACCAAAAGCTGTTGGAAGGTTACGCGAAACTGCATGACGAAGTTCAAACGGCGGCGAAAACCCTGAGTGCCAGGGCGCTGGATATCGATCAACGCGCAAAACTCAAAGAGCTCACCAGCACGGAGAATCAACTTTATGAAATGATCCAAGGGATTCCCGTCCGTCCCTTTAAAGTGGAGGAAAGCATCACTTTTTTTAGCCAACTCGATCAACTGGGAAAATCGATCCTCGCGCAGAGCGATACGGTGATCGGACGTGAGGCCGAGGCCTTGAGTCTGGCCTCGAACCGTGCACGGGAAATATTATTGTGGCAATTATTAGCGCCCATTCCGCTCGCGTTGATATTTTCCGCGGTTTTCACTTTTTTGATCACCCGCCCGTTTCGGCAGATTTACACCGGCATTCGTCGTATCGGCGATGGGCAATTGATGGCACCGATCGACGTTCAAGGTCCACAAGATTTAGTCGATCTCGGGAAGCGCTTGGATTGGCTACGACAGCGCCTATTTGATTTGCAGGAGCAAAAAACTAAGTTCTTTCAGCACGTGTCGCACGAGCTTAAAACGCCGCTGGCGGCGTTACGCGAAGGCAGCCAAATTTTGGTCGACGAAGTTGTCGGAAAATTAACGCCGGAGCAGCACGAAATTGCTACCATCCTGCAACATAAGACTAATCAACTGCAGAAACTAATCTACGACTTGTTGAACCTCAGCGCGGCGGGCGCCGCCGAAGTTCATAAAGGGTTTTTAAAGTTTGAAGATTTTGATTTGCGACGAACCGTTGCGGCGGTGGCGGATGAGCAAAAACTGGCGATGAAGCGCAAGGAATTGCGTTTTAACCTGATCAGCCCGGAGACCTTGCCGATTCGCGCCGATCCCGAAAAAATTCGCATCGTCGTCGATAACTTATTATCCAACGCGATCAAGTTTTCCCCGATGGGGGGAGCGACTATAATGGATTTACGACAACGTGGAAATAATGTAACGATCGACATAGCCGACCAAGGTCCAGGTATTTCAGAACAGGATCGGGATCGGGTTTTCGAGGCCTTTTACCAGGGCCGTAGACCGCAGCAAAACGCAAGCGAGGGAACCGGGCTCGGGCTTGCGATAATTAAAGAGTTTGTATTGGCTCATAACGGACATGTTGAAATCGTTCAAAACGGCAAGCCGGGGGCGCATTTTAGGGTCACCTTGCCGCAAAATCAAGAGAGATAAAATGAAAATGATGAGGATTAATTGGCTGGCTGTCGGGATGACAGCGTTTGTTTTAGCGGGTTGTGCGAACACCTACCGATACCCGCCGCAAAAAGACATTCAGGCCGCACCTGCGGTTCCTACCAACGCCGACTGTGTACCGGTCGTTGAAAAAATAATGCCCGGCCCTGGAATAAAGAGTGAGGCCGATGGTCTGATCGATTACTACCTCACGATGCGTAAAGCGCCGAAAGAGAAGGTGTTGCGCGAGTACGCCGAAGCCAACAAAGCGAATCAAGCAACGCCCAATGCGCTCAATCGGATTAAAGTCGCGTTGCTGCTGAGTTTGCCGGTCACCGGCCTTCAGGATTCGCCGCGGGCATTAAACTTGCTTCAGGACACTATCAAGGAGGAAAAAGAGGAAGAGAATGCACTTCGTAATCTCGCCAATCTGCTCCAAGGACAGCTCTACAAGGAGTCGCGCCACGATGAAAACATGCAGCGTGCGCGGGACGAGCAAAAACGCTTGGAATCACTTACCGCGAAGCAAGACGATGCTATTCAAACGTTGACGACGAAGTTGAAAGATGAGCAGAAACGTTACGATGCGCTGCAAACCTCGATTCAAACTAAACAAGAAGACAACAACCAAGCCGTGTTAATTCTCGCCCAAAAGTTGAAAGATGAGCAAAAGCGCGCCGACAATTTGCAGCAAAAGCTCGACGCCATGGCCAACATTGAAAGAACCTTAATAGAACGCCAGCAGCAAGTGAAGCCCGAACCGAAGAAATGACGAACACTGCGAAATACAAAATACTGTTGGTAGATGACGACACGGAGCTCCTCCGGCTCTTGTCCATTAGGCTGACGGGCGCGAATTATGACGTGACCGCTGTCGATAGTGCCGAAAAGGCGTTGGCGTGCCTCGCGCACTCACGGCCGAACTTAGTGATCTCGGATTTACGCATGCAAGGCATGGACGGCATGGCGCTGTTCGCCGCGATCCATCAGAACAATCCCGCGTTGCCGGTCATTATCCTAACGGCGCACGGTACGGTCCCGGATGCCGTCAGCGCGATTCGCAGCGGTGTGTTCGGTTATCTAACAAAACCTTTCGATAGCAAAACCTTACTCGCGCAAGTTGAGAAAGCGATTCTGGTTACCGGCCATGCCCGGCCGTCGGAATCCGGCGAAGACGCAGTACCGTGGGCGAGCGAGATTATTACCCGCAGCGCGAAAATGCAGGATCTGCTGAGCCAGGCGCGGCTGATGGCCGAAAGCGATGCGAACGTATTTATCCACGGCGAGAGCGGCAGTGGTAAGGAGTTGCTGGCGCGCGCCATTCATTTCGGCAGCAAGCGTCGCGAAAAGCCGTTTATTGCGGTGAATTGCGGCGCGATTCCCGAGCCGTTGCTCGAATCGGAGCTGTTCGGCCATATGAAGGGTTCTTTCACCGGCGCCATGCGCGATCATCCTGGCCTATTCCAAGCAGCCAACAAAGGCACCCTATTTCTCGACGAGATCGGCGATATGCCGTTGTCTTTACAGGTGAAATTGCTACGGGTACTGCAAGAACGCGAGGTTCGCCCGGTTGGTTCTACGTCAACCGTCCCCATTGATGTGCGGATTATTTCCGCCACTCACCGCAACCTAGAAGAAGCGCTCGCCGCCGGAACTTTCCGCGAAGATCTGTACTACCGGCTCAACGTCGTTGCGCTGCTGCTACCGCCGTTAAAAGACCGCCGCGAAGATATTCCGCTGCTTGCGTCACATTTTCTTGAAACCTTAAACAAGCGCTACGAGAAGCAAGTCAATAGTTTCGCGCCGGAGGCGCTGGAACAGTTGGTTCTGGCGCCTTGGCCCGGCAACGTTC
>JANOGO010000189.1:0-3082 GCA_031406045.1 Pseudomonadota bacterium | reverse complement strand
TGCTCCAGCGCGGCGCGAAAGGCGTCGTGCAACGCCTCTTCGGCGATGTCGAAATCGCCGAGCAAGCGCACCAAGGTCGCGAACACGCGGCGCGCTTCGCTGCGATAAAGCGCTTCGACTTGCGCGCGCGCCGTATCCATTGGAATTTGTCCGTCAGGTTCCGGTTTGAGAGTTACCATCATTGCGATCGACGAATTTCAAAGGACGCGGATTAGTTCGAAATCGATAACGCGAATCCAGAATCTATTCCGAAGCCGCGGCGCAGTCAATCGTCACAGTTGATGCAAAATTTAAAAAAAGACTGTGCCAGGAGCCGCATGGATACTGGCTCCCAGCCTATGCCTTGCCGCAAGGAAGGACCGGCGCGGCACTTGGCGATGGTTCACAAATTCCCAAATGCTTTAAGATAGCGTTACAGTAATCGTTACTCAGGAGGACTCCATGGCTGAATCCGCAAGACAATTGAAATCGATCCAATCGCAATCCGTGCGCGAGCGCGTGAGTGAAGAAGAATGGAACATGCGCTGCGATCTCGCCGCTGCCTATCGCTTAGCGGCGCACTATCGCTGGACCGATTTAATCTATACGCATTTTTCTGCGCGCGTTCCCGGCAGCCATCATTTGTTGATCAATCCCTACGGTCTGATGTTCGACGAAGTCACCGCGTCGAGTTTGGTGAAAATCGATGAAGAAGGCAATGTCATCGACGATGTCACCGGCTTGGGAATCAATCGCGCCGGGTTCGTCATTCACGGCGCGGTGCATCAAGCGCGGCCGGAAATGGCCTGCGTAATTCATACCCATACGCGCGCCGGCGTCGCGGTTTCTGCGCAAAAAGCAGGCCTGTTGCCGATTAGTCAACATTCGCTAACCTTGTACGGCATGTTGACCTACCACGATTACGAAGGCGTCGCGTTAGAGATGGATGAACGCGAGCGAATCGCGAGTCATCTGGGCCCGACATCTAAAGCGATGATTATGCGAAACCATGGTTTGCTCTCGCTAGGCGCAACGGTTGGCGAAGCGTTTCACTATATGTATTACCTCGATGCGTCATGCCAGATTCAAATCGATGCACTGGCCGGTGGCAACGCGCAGTTGGAAATCCTGAGCGACGAAACCGCGCGCAAAGGCTATGCGCAAATTCACGGGCCCGATGGCTCACAACTGCAAAAAGAATGGCCGACGCTGCTGCGAATGCTCGATCGCAGGGGCGAAATTTATCGGGTTTGAGCGGCAATGTATAGGGCGTGGTTATCCCGGAAGACGCTTCGCGTCTTCCGGCGATAACCTTGCTGAAGAACCGCATGGATAAAGGGCCTACAAGCACGTGATTCTAAGTGGCGTAGCTAGATGCGGCTCCTGGCAAAACAAAAGTGTAGGTTGGGTTAGCGAAGCGTAACCCAACAAACTTCAAACCATTTCGCATCAACGATCAGTGTTGGGGTTCATGCTTCACCCCAACCTACTGCGCTTGCTATGATAATGTAACTATTGCATCACAAATACGGACGTCGAATGAAAACAACGCAAATTTATTCTTGGTTGATAGCAATCATCCTGATCGGTTCAGTGGCCGAGATCGCTATTGGCGCTGATTTGAAAACTGTTCAACGCGTTACCGGCGACGCAGTTGCAATACCCAGTGAACCGAAAGGTATTGTTTTACTCGCGGTGCGATGGGATCGACACTGGAAGTGTGGTGGATTTGAGAACGCACAGTTGAGGGTAATCGGCTTTGATAAATTGCCAAGCGCCAAGTTAAGCGATGGAGATGATCAGGACCTCATTCTTGACGATGCGCCTCGAGTCATGACCAAACCAATATTTGAAAATTACGCATTTCTGGTTGAACCTGGCGAATATGGGCTAAGTCGACTGGAGATAAAAGTTGCTCGTTCAGTTTCAGACGTCGGCTTCCTAAAGGTCCCTCGAAGCAAGTTTTTAGCGGAGGGTAAGTCTCTGGGTGGCTCCTTCTCGCTGGTAGCCGGGGAAGTCGTTTACATTGGGCACTTCTACCTTGATTGCAAACAGCAACCGACTATGTGGCGTTACTATCCGGATGGGCGCGATGGGTTTGATGGATACCTTAGTTCCCTGAAAAAAGCGTACCCAGCGCTCGATACAAGTAAGGTTTTGTTTCGCTTGTTTCAAACCAAAGAATTTGGTCACGACTATGCATTGCCATAACGAGCCGGCTTACAAACTCGGATACCCCAAAAATAATTCGTTGCCTTGACGGGCCGTAGGGAAAAGCGCTAGCAAGCGTAGTCCGGAACGCCGCGTCCTGCTTGCCTCTCCAGCCATGCCCTCAATCAAAACTTTTCCGTCGCCCATCAATCTCATTATGGATTAGCATAAACTTTCTACAGCGAAGAAAGATATGACACAACCAAACACGCTGCAATTAACGGGCGGTCGCAGCATCCCGACCTTGGGCCTGGGCACCTGGCACATGGGCGAGAGAAAAGCTGATCGCACGCGCGAAGTCGCTGCGCTGAAAGCGGGAATCGATTTGGGGTTGACGCTGATCGATACCGCTGAGATGTATGGCAACGGCGGTGCTGAAGAAGTATTGGCGGACGCTATCGCCAGTGTACGCGACAAGGTCTATCTCGTAAGCAAGGTGTTGCCGCATAACGCGTCGCGCAAAGGCACGATCGAGGCTTGTGAGCAGAGCCTGCGGCGGCTGAAGACTGACCGGATCGATCTTTATCTTTTGCACTGGCGTAGTTCCCATGCGCTGGCCGACACGGTTGCCGCCTTCGAGCGCCTCAAGTCTGACGGCAAGATCGGCACTTGGGGTGTCAGCAATTTCGATGTTGATGATATGGCCGAGCTGAAGCGCGTCGAAAACGGCGATCGCTGTGCTGCGAATCAGGTGTTGTACAACCTGGGCTCGCGCGGGATCGAATGGCAACTCCTGCCCGATTCTCAGCGCGCTGGGATTCCGATCATGGCTTATTGCCCGCTGGGGCAGGGTCACCTGATCGGCCATCCGGCCATCGAGAAAATTGCGGCGAGCCAGGACGATGCGCCGAACGGCCACGATCCCGACGGCCGCACCCGCAAAACCCGTCCC
>JANOGO010000129.1:0-14562 GCA_031406045.1 Pseudomonadota bacterium | reverse complement strand
TTAGAACTCGAACTTATTCAGAGCTTCCCTTTAACTTACCTCGAGCAGATTTTTGTGCGGCCTTAAATGGCGCTGGCGGTTGGCGTATCGCAAATGCGTCGCTCGGGCTGGTGATATTTCCACAATCCTTCGCGTCGTAGCCCGGTAGTTAATTGACTCTGATCTTGAAATTGCGATCTTGCAAGATAGCTAGAACTTGCTGGATCGATTTGATTTTGAGCCGTTCCGCTTTGCATGCCAAAAAATAACGCTCGGTTGCGATCGGAATAAAATCCAGACCAAAACGCCGCGCGCCGGTTTCGATACCAAACCCCACGTCGGCCATGCCGCTGGCGACCTGGGCGGCGATCGCGGCGTGAGTGTACTCGCTGACTTCATAACCCTGTATCGCATGGCTGCTGATACCGTCACGCTTCAGCAGTAAATCAAGCAGCAGGCGAGTGCCCGATCCCGTTTGTCGGTTGATGAAGCGAACGTCATTTCTCGCCAGATCGCCGAGCGAAGCCAAGTGCTTCGGATTGTTGGGAGGCACCATCAAGCCCTGCTGACGGATTGCTAAGTTAATGAGCGTCAGTCCGGGTGTTGCAAGCCAAGTCGAGTATTGCTTCAGGGCCAACGGCTGGAGGGCGCCAGTTGGTAAATGAAATCCTGCTAAATCGCATTCGTTCTGCGTCAGCGATGCGAGCGCGTCCTGGCTGCCGACGTATTTGAGTTCCAACGGGATCGCTTGCTCAAGCAACGCCGCGCGTAATAACTCGACGGCGAAGCCATGGCTGGCATGCATGCGCAAAATGCCGGTCGTGTGGGATAGCACACGCTCCAGCTCGACTTCCAGTTCAGAAGCCAACGTATCCAAAATTGGCGAAAGTCTCGCGCTGATGCGCTTATCCGCCCATAGCAATTTTTCTCCCAAAGCGGTAAGTTTAGCGCCGCGCCCGGGTTGCAGCTCAGCGACCGGTGACTGAAACAATCGCGTAGCGTCCCGCATCAAGCCCCAGCCGTGCCGATACGACACCCCGATGCGGCGGCAAGCGGCGGCAAGGTTGCCCAGATCATCGATCGCGGCGCATAGCTCAAGCAGATTGGGCAGCGCCTGCTGCGAATGATCGGGTTGTTCAAGCACCCACTGCGGCTTGATTCGAATCTTGTACATTATGCAAATATTATCATATTGCGATCCGCTATCTCCGGTGATACCGTACACAATCTTAGTAAATAACCTTGTCTTAATATGCAGTTATTTGCATATTTAGCACGCAATACGATATGGGCACAGACAATCATTTTTCCGCCGACGATTTCACCGCGCTGTATGGAGATTTACTCCCTCAGCCGGGGGCACTGTTACCGATTTTGCATCGCGTACAGGAACAATTTGGCTTCGTTCCGTCAGGCCTGTTGCCGATTATTGCCAGGGCGTTGAATTTGTCTCGTGCCGAAGTGCACGGTGTCGTGAGTTTTTACCACGACTTTCGTGACCATAAACCCGGCGAGCATGTCATCAAGGTCTGCCAGGCCGAAGCATGTCAAGCGATGGGAGCGGAGCGTCTTACCTCGCACGTAAAGTCAGTGCTAGGCGTGGATCTGCACAGTACGGATAAGAACGGGGAGTTCACACTGGAGCCGACTTACTGTCTTGGCAATTGTGCCCTTTCACCGGCCATCATGGTCAACGGCGTGTTGCACGGACGCGTCACACCGGAGCGTTTCGATCAACTCGCATTGGAACTATCGGAATCGGCATGACGACAATCATTTACGTACCGCGTGATTCGGCCGCGCTGTCTGTCGGCGCCGATCAAGTCGCCGCAAAGCTCGTAACGGACGCGGCGCGGCTCGAAAAAGACATAAAGATCGTGCGCAACGGCTCGCGCGGTCTGTTTTGGTTAGAGCCGATGATCGAGGTTGCTACGCCTAATGGTCGCGTGGCCTACGGGCCCGTCGTGCCGGGCGATGTCACGAGCTTATTTGCCGCCAATTTTTTGCACGGCGCTTTACACCCGCTCAGCTTGGGTATCACCGAGCAGATTCCTTATCTTAAAAAACAAGAACGGCTGACGTTTGCCCGGGTCGGCATCACCGATCCCTTGTCGCTCGACGATTATTTGGCTCACGACGGCTATCGCGGGTTGAACCAAGCACTGGCGATGGACGGAGCACTGATCGTGGACGCAGTTACTCAGTCCGGTTTGCGCGGTCGTGGCGGCGCGGCGTTTCCGACCGGGATTAAATGGAAAACCGTGCTGAATACGCAAGCACCGCAGAAATATGTTGTATGCAACGCTGACGAGGGCGATTCCGGGACATTTTCAGATCGCATGATCATGGAGGACGATCCGTTCTTGCTGATCGAAGGCATGACCATCGCCGGCATCGCCACGGGTGCGACGAAAGGCTATATCTACTTACGCTCCGAGTATCCCTACGCCTATCGAACACTGAACGAAGCCATCGCCACCGCCAACGCGCGCGGCTACCTCGGCGATAGCATCCTCGGTAGCGGCAATGCATTTCACCTGGAAGTAAGGCTTGGTGCGGGCGCCTATATTTGTGGCGAGGAAACGGCGATGCTGGAAAGCCTTGAAGGCAAGCGCGGCATCGTGCGTTTTAAGCCGCCGATTCCGGCGATTCAAGGATTGTTCGGCAAACCAACGGTCATCAACAATGTGATCTCGTTCGCATCCGTGCCTATCATTCTCGACAAGGGTGCGGATTTCTACAAAGACTTCGGCATGGGTCGTTCTCGCGGAACCTTGCCGTTCCAGTTGGCGGGCAACATAAAGCATGGCGGATTGGTGGAAAAGGCATTTGGATTAACGTTGCGTGACTTGCTGAACGACTTCGGCGGCGGCTCGGCCACTGGACGCCCGATTCGTGCCGTCCAGGTCGGCGGGCCGCTTGGTGCTTATCTGCCGGAATCACAATTCGATACGCCACTCGACTACGAAGCGTATGTGGGAATCTCGGCAATGATCGGTCACGGCGGTATCGTCGCGTTCGACGACACGGTCGATATGGCGAAAATGGCGCGCTACGCCATGGAGTTCTGCGCCATCGAATCCTGCGGCAAGTGCACGCCGTGCCGCATCGGCTCCACGCGCGGCGTCGAGGTGGTGGATAAAATCATGGCAAATCAGAATCGCGCCGGCAACATTCAAGTATTGCGCGATTTGTGCGACACGATGATTAACGGTTCTCTCTGCGCGCTGGGCGGCATGGCGCCGTTTCCGGTATTGAGCGCGCTGAATCATTTCCCGGAAGATTTCGGTGTCGACAAACAAAGCATCGCTGCCTGACTTCGCGGGCCAAGACTACACAAAGTATTTAGGAGACTGGGATGTTATCTAAATTCGACATTGACCACGGCACGCCGGAACGAGACGCCGCAAAATCTGTCACGCTACAAATCGATGGCATGACCGTCACCGTTCCCGCCGGTACGTCGCTGATGCGAGCGGCATCGGGTGCCGGCGTGAACGTACCGAAACTCTGCGCGACGGATAGCATCGAGCCGTTCGGTTCATGCCGTTTGTGCCTGGTCGAGATTGACGGTCGCAAAGGCTACCCGGCTTCTTGCACAACCCATTGCGAGGACGGCATGGTAGTGCGCACACAATCGACCAAGCTCGCCGATATTCGCCGCGGCGTGATGGAACTTTATATCTCCGATCATCCGCTCGATTGTTTGACCTGCGCCGCGAACGGCAATTGCGAATTGCAGGACATGGCCGGTGTGGTAGGGCTGCGTGAAGTACGCTACGGCTACGAGGGCAAAAATCACATTAACGAAACTAAGGATGAATCGAATCCTTATTTCACTTACGATCCGAGCAAATGCATCGTCTGCAGCCGCTGTGTGCGTGCCTGTGAAGAAACGCAAGGCACGTTTGCGCTAACCATCGGCGCGCGCGGCTTCGAATCGCGAGTGGTCGCGGGCATGCAAGAAACTTTCCTAGATTCGGAATGTGTATCGTGCGGCGCGTGTATTCAAGCTTGCCCGACCGCGACGTTGTCGGAAAAATCCATCATCGAAATGGGTCAACCCGATCACAGCACCGTGACAACTTGTGCTTACTGCGGCGTCGGCTGCTCTTTCCGCGCCGAAATGCAGGGTAACCGTGTTGTACGCATGGTGCCGAATAAAGATGGTCACGCCAATCACGGCCATTCCTGCGTAAAGGGCCGCTTCGCGTGGGGCTACGCGACGCACGCCGATCGTATTAAAGCGCCAATGATTCGCGACAAAATTTCCGATCCGTGGCGCGAGGTGTCATGGGATGCGGCGATCAACTATGCCGCCGACAAATTTAAAGATATTCAGAAAAAGTATGGAAAAGAATCAGTCGGTGGTATCACGTCGTCTCGCTGCACCAACGAAGAAACTTATTTGGTACAAAAGTTCGTCCGTGCCGTATTCGGTAACAACAACGTCGATACGTGCGCGCGCGTTTGCCACTCGCCGACCGGCTACGGACTGAAAACCACGCTGGGTGAATCGGCGGGAACGCAAGATTTCGATTCAGTCCGAAAAAGCGATGTAATCGTTGTCATCGGCGCCAACCCGACCGACGGCCATCCGGTATTCGCCTCGCAAATGAAGAGGCGTTTACGCGAGGGCGCCAAACTAATCGTCGTTGATCCACGCAGCATTGATCTGGTGCGTACGCCGCATGTTCAGGCAGATTACCATTTGCAATTGCGCCCCGGCACCAACGTCGCGGTGATTAACGCCTTGGCACACGTAATTGTCACCGAGGGGTTGGTGCACGAGGCGTTCGTCAAGGAACGCTGCGAGGGACCGGCGTTCGAAAAATGGCGTGAGTTCGTCGCTCGTGAATACAATTCGCCGGAAGCCATGGAGCCCATTACCGGCGTGTCGGCGGATTCGATACGCAGCGCGGCGCGCATGTATGCCACCGGCGGCAATGCAGCGATTTACTATGGCCTGGGCGTAACCGAACACAGCCAAGGCTCGACCATGGTGATGGGTATCGCCAATCTCTCGATGGCGACGGGCAATATCGGACGCGAAGGCGTCGGTGTGAATCCGTTGCGCGGTCAAAACAAAGTGCAGGGCTCGTGCGACATGGGCTCGTTTCCGCACGAGCTGCCGGGTTATCGCCACATCTCGGACGCGACGGCGCGCGCGCTTTTCGAGAACGAATGGAAGGTGCATTTACTCGACGAGCCGGGGCTGCGCATTCCAAATATGTTCGAAGCGGCGCTCGACGGTAGCTTTAAGGGACTGTATGTGCAAGGCGAAGACATCGTGCAATCCGATCCGAATACGCAGCATGTCATGGCGGCGATGGAAAATCTGGAATGTTTGGTGGTGCAGGATTTATTCTTAAACGAGACGGCAAAATTTGCCCATGTATTTTTGCCCGGCTCTTCGTTCTTGGAAAAAAACGGCACGTTCACCAACGCCGAACGCCGCATTTCACCGGTACGCAAAGTGATGCCCGCGCTCGCCGGAAAAGAAGACTGGGAGGTAACCGTCGCCTTGTCGAACGCCATGGGTTATCCGATGAACTACAAACATCCGTCGGAAATCATGGACGAGATCGCGCGGTTGACGCCCACTTTTACCGGCGTGTCCTATGCGAAACTCGACAAACTTGGCAGCATTCAATGGCCGTGTAATGCCGAGCACCCAATGGGCACGCCGACCATGCATATCGACGAGTTCGTGCGCGGCAAGGGTAAATTCGTAGTCACGGAATACGTGCCCACTGATGAAAAAGTCACGCGCAAATTCCCGTTGCTGATGACCACCGGCCGCATTCTGTCGCAATACAACGTCGGCGCCCAAACGCGGCGCACGGCGAACAACATCTGGCACAACGAAGACCGTATCGAAGTTCATCCTCATGATGCCGAAGAACACGGCATTAAGGAAAACGATTGGGTCGGCATTTCGAGCCGGGCCGGCGAAACCGTGCTGCGCGCCCGGATCACGACTCGAGTTCAGCCCGGTGTCGTGTATACGACTTTCCATTTTCCCGAGTCCGGCGCGAACGTAATTACCACCGACAACTCCGATTGGGCGACCAATTGCCCCGAGTACAAAGTGACTGCGGTGCAGGTAACGCGTGTGTCGCAGCCATCCGAATGGCAGCGCAACTATCGCAAGTTTTCGGAGACGCAACTCGATTTGTTGAAGCAGCGTTCACCGGCGCGGACATAAAAAATGACACCGGTGGCATACGCGGGACTAAGTACGCACCGACGGTTTGCCGGCGAGCGTTGGAATGCCGGTGGCATGACCACTGTCAAGGACGATATTGCGGAAGAAACGCCGATTGCGCTGCTTTACAACAGCCTACCGTTCGTCGTTATGATGGCTTCGCCGCAGGATCTTACGGACTTTGCGCTAGGCTTTAGTTTAAGTGAGGGAATTGTCGGCGCGACCAGTGAAATACTGGATATATCCATTGCCAAACACCCCGAAGGAATCGAGATCAACCTTCGGATTGACCCGCTGCGTTTTGCGGAATTGGAAAACAAACAGCGCAATCTAACCGGTCGCACCGGGTGCGGTTTATGCGGCGCGCAAAGTCTCGCGCAAGCGATTCGTCATCCGCAGATCGTCACTCACCACCTCATGATTTCGCACGCAGCGTTGCGGCATGCCGTGAAATCGCTCAATGAGTTTCAACCATTAAACGTGGCTACGGGATCGGTTCATGCTGCGGCGTGGATTAACTTGGAGGGCATTATTCAATTAGTCCGAGAAGATGTGGGTCGTCACAACGCGCTGGATAAGCTCATCGGTGCGCTCGTCGCCAGCGGTACTGTCTTGGATCAAGGTTGGCTGTTGTTAACCAGCCGCGCCAGCTACGAAATGGTGCAGAAAGCATCAACAGTTGGAATCGAAATAGTCGCGGCGGTTTCTGCGCCCACGGCGCTGGCGATTCGGCTCGCCCGTGAAACCGGCGTAACGTTAATCGCGTTTGCCCGCGAAAACCGCCACACGGTTTACGCGAATGCCCAACGATTAACCCAACAAGCAGAGGCGCTGGTCGCATGAGTAACGCCGAACATCTCGTCAAAATGGCTAACCAAATCGAAGCATTTTTTCGAACGGAATCGGACCGAAACGTGGCCGTTGAAAGTATCTCGAGCCACATCAAGCGTTTCTGGGATCCGCGCATGCGCAAGCAGATTCTTCAGCATATTAATGCTGGTGGGCTCGGCCTCGGCGATCTTGCGACCGACGCGATTAAATCTCTAGAGAAATAAAACCGTAAGAACCTACTGGGATCCGGGCGGCTGGTAGCGCAGCGGCACAGAGCCGCCGGCATCGGGAGTTCCCAGTAGCCGCAATAGGTCCGCAAGCTGCGCGGCGAAATTAGGCTGGGCGCGGGCGGAACCCAAGAAAGTTGGTGCGCCATTCGCCGCCCAGCGGCCTTTACCTTCCAATTGCAATGCGCCCGAGACCGTGGTGAGTTGATAGTTCAATGCGCCGTCCTTGGCGTCGATAGCCAAACCATATTCGCCCAGTGGTTTCACCGGGCTCAAGGCCAGCGCTGCTTGGCGCCAGGTGACGTTAGCTTTGCCATCGCTCGCCGTGCCGGCGTAAGAGAATTTTGCGGTGCTCAAATCCAACGTTCCCGCCGGGCTCCAAATTGCCAGCGCCGGCACCGCTATCGGTAGCAGGCTCGCCGGTGCGGAGGCGGTCACATCGACCAGCTTGATTCCACCGAATAGCCCTTTGGCGACGGTGCCTTTCCCTTGCAATTGCGGGCCGGCGAGATCGACGCTGGCGGCGAGTTCGGCGCGCAACAAATGCCACGGTTTCATTTGCCACTTGATCGTGTCGAAACGCAGGTTTTGCCCGGTCGGCAGCGATGCATTGACACCATTAAATTCGCCGCGCCAAAGACTGCCGTAGCTCTCCTGGACCGTGATTGGGAACGGCGCGAATTTCGGTAACGCCCAGACGATCAGCCAGGCCGGCGCAGTAATAATCAGGAACAAAAAATATAGCGCGATCGCGCCGAACAAATATCGAAATGCCGGAAAGCGAACGGCGGGCAAAGCTAATCTCACGATTTCCCCCCCGGCCCAACTAGCGTTAAGTTGCCCTTCACGCGTCCCGATTCGGCGGCTTGAATTTGCAGCGCTTCGACGCGCAAGCGATGTTGGCTTTGGATGTTTTCCAAGAACATCAGTAACGCATCAAACGGCACGCCGTTCAATGTAAGGCGAACGCGCTGCGCATCGACACGGTCGATTGCGCTAACTTTTTCGCGCAAGTTTGCCGCCCGTAAAGCGCCTTCAATCTCTTGGCGAGTATCGCCAGGAGCCGCACCAGTGCTGGGCTGCAGCCCGGTTATCTCCTGCGCATTGGTACGCATTTGCGTTGCGTCGGCGCGCAGTTGCGGCAAATTAGCAGAGAGTTTTTTGCGGCCTTCGCTGATCGGCAACCAAGCGAGGCCATACAGTAACGCCAACAACAAAAACACGCCGCCGTAGCTGAGAATAGTCCGTTCGCGCGCGTTGCGCGCTTGCCAGAATTCGTTCCAAGCCTGCTTCATCGCGTCGCTCCCGCGATGGCGATGCGCGCCGACATGCCGCCTTCTTTCGGATCGCTCGCTTCCACGCTTGCGCCGGGCATCGACGCGATTTGACTGCGCAATTCCGTGACGCTCGCTTCGTCGCGAAACAGCGCGTCGACTTTGAGCGTGCCTTGGTCGTAGCTCATCGCTTCGATACCGGTTGCCGTGTTGATCGACGGCATCAATTTCGCCAGCAACGGCAGAAAATCATTCGGCTGCGATTGTCCGCTGGCACGGCGCAATTCGGCCAGATTGCGCTGCATCTGCAACGGCGCGTCGACCACTACGGTTGCTTCCGGGAACGCGGATTTGAAGGTTTTGTTCATTTCCGTCGTCAGGGTTTTTCGCTCGTGATTCAGACGCCACCAATCGACGCCGGTCGCAAGAACCTGAGCACCGATAATCAGCCCAGCGAGCAGCAAAATCGGCCGTAACTGCGGTAACAATTCGCGCAGGCTGGATGATGGCGCGTAATCGCCTTGCAGCAGATTGATCGCGTTGGCGGTGTTGAGAAAGCGCGGCGCCCAATGCCAATCTTGGCCGGGAACGACCGATACGCCGAGTTGCGTTGTCCACAATTGCAGATCGGCTACACTCGCGGCGGCGTCAGTTGCGCGCAGAATAATCTTCTCCGGTAACCGGGTATTTGTGCGCGCTTCGTCCACTGCGCGGCGCAGCGCAAACGGCGCGGCGCCATCGCCCATGCTGTCGAGCGCTAAGCCTGCGCCCACGGCCGTGCGGACAAATCCGGCGTGACCATCCCAAATTAATGTCCAGGCATTCGGCTCCAACTCGGGCAAACAAGTTTCCGCGTAGCCATTTTCCGGCCGCATGCCCAGTTGCCGCAAGCGATCGCACGATGCGTCGAGCCAAGCGCGATCGACTACCGCAACGCGCGTCATACCTAATTCATCGCGCGCACCTGCTGCCACTTGAACTTGATCGGGGTCAGAAAGAATTTTTTCTTCGACCGCGTACGGTAGTAATTGCCGCAATTTTTGTCCACGCACCGGCGGTAATTTCACTTCGGTGAACAACACCAAACTTGCCGGCACAATGATGTCGACGCGATCGGCGCGCGGCAGATCGGCCAATAGCGCGGTGCCGCTGCGTTGCAGCTCGCCGGTGTTGGCGCGCATCACATAACGCATTGCAACCTCGCTGTCGTTTGCGATGCCAGCTTCCGGCAAATAAATTTGTAATGTCGTCATCAATCTAGGGTCTGTTTTTGCCAAACGATCTTGGGCCAGTCGGTGGCGTTGACGCGCTGGACCAATGCGATCAAGCCATTCTTGGTGTTACCGAATTGACTTGAGGCGGCGACTAAAAAGTAATCGCTTTTCGCCGCGATATTGGTCTGGCTCCACGGGTAAGCGCCAGGGTTTTGCGCATCGGGTTGCCCCAAAAAATTATTCGTTGCCATCTGAAAATTCGAAAAGTCTTTGAACGCCGCATTTTTGCGCAGGGTTTCGATTTGCGCGCCATTACCCGATCCGAATACGGCGTCGAGAACTTCTCTCGGCGCGGTGTTGACGTTCAGCGGCGTAGGCGTAATCGTTGGTGTGGAGGTACCCTGCGCAGCGGGAGTCACAGCGGGAATTGCCGTGATGAATGGTCTGAGCGCAGCGATCACTTTTTCGTCGAAGCCTTCAACACGATTCAATTCGTCGATGCCGTAAATCGGCTGATTAGCGGTGCGATAGGGCTCGGATTTGCCGAGGTACGCCAAATCCTCTTTCGGACCTTGATCGTCGAGATCGACATAATCTTGCAACGCATCGGCTAATTCCGCGGGCAAGCTGAGATTGGCAAGCAATGCATCGAACCATTGTCGTTGCAACGCCTGATCGACCGCATTGGTTGCAGCGAGATTGTTGACGTTGAACAAGCCTTGTTGATCGGCGATTTTGCCGCTCACGCTGCCGCCCTCGACCGGCGTCGTCAGCGCGTATTTTGCCCAATCTTCGTCGAGCGTATCAATGGTGGCGGTGTTGGCGTTTTTTAAGTCCTCAAGCAACACCTTTTGGCCGAAATAAATCGCCGCGCGGCTTACAGCGAGGGCTTGCGCCTGCGTACCGAGATTCTGGCTTTGCCGAATCCACAAATTTTGCTGCCACGCGGCGTAGACCGCGACGCTGGTCGCGAGCGCGACAATCAACATCGCCATAATGATGGCGACACCGCGCTGTAAGTTGCGACGGATGACGCTCATGAGCTAAGCAGCAACACGCGCGTAATGGTTTCGCCGCTATCCAAGGTGAGTGCAACTTCGACGGCGATGGGAATAGGTTGTGGTGCGGCTGTGGCGTTGCTCAACGGCAACGGCCAACTGCTTTGCCACGCTTTGTTGCGGTCCATATAACGCATTGCAAGGCTGTTGACGCCGCCCAGCAGCGCATAAACCGCAGGCAAAGTTCGCGGCCCTTGATCCAAAACCGGCCACACCAATTCTTCGACGTTGCCTTGTTTAACGCGATAGCCCAGGCGCTGCGGCGCGGCGAGTGTGCCGGTCGCGCCCGGCAAGCCCATGCGCGTGAACATCAACTGACCTTCGCTATCATTACTAAAGGTGGCGTTGCCGACAAAGGCCTTGGTCTCAAGATTGTTGCTATTGCGAATCGAGCGCGCGGCGGCATTGGCGAGATCCGCTTCAAGCCGCGCAAAGAAAGTGGAAACTTCGCGCCATTTTTGATTTTCTTGCGCAACCCGTTCGCGTGCATTCAGGATCGACGACAGCGCGCGGTAGGCGAATGCCGACATGATTGCAAAGATCGAGATCGCAATCAGAATTTCAATCAGCGTGAAGCCACGGTTGCGTTTGCTCATGGCTTGGCCAAAAATCCGGTCAAATTGGCGAGCGAGTAGGATTTATCCTGCGCCGCAAATACTTTGATATCGACTTTGCGAAAGTCGGGATTTTCCGTGCCGCTGGTAGTTTGCTCCCAGTTGAACGCTTGACCGGCTTGGCTTGCTTCACCGGTTTGCACGCCGACTGACGGAAACGATTGTGCAATCACTTCTTGATTGAGACGATTCTGCGCAACCCATCCGGCCAGCATGCGTTCTTTCAGCACACGGGCGCCGTCGATCGCGCTGCTGGTGGCTCGCCCGGCCGCGCTCAGCGCGACGGCGAGAATTACCAGCGCGATCAGAATTTCAATCAGCGTAAAGCCGTTGCGCTTCATGCTTTGTCGTCGACCGTTACACGGCCCATCGGATTGCCGCGGATATTGAGTTGCTTGTCGCGATATTTCAGTTTCAATTCGAACGGCTGATTCAATCCGCCGGCGAGGAAGATCAAGCGATCGTCGAACTTGAAAGTATTGCCGGCAACGCGATTTTCGCCCCATTCGATTGCGATCGGAAATGTGCGTTCGCGCAGAATTTCATCACTGCTCGGCTCGTCCCATTTACCATTTTGCCCACGTTGCCAAAACTGATATTTGCCGCTCTGCGCGGACCAGGCGACCGGGCTGCCGGTGAGCATCGCTTCGCTTTGCGCGTGTTCCAGCAGGGCCGCGAGGCGGTTAGCTTCTTCGCTCAAGACTTTGCCATCGTCTTGATAAAGATTCACGCTGACCAAGGTCATCATGATTCCCAGAATCACCATGACCACCATGATCTCGATCAGCGTGAAGCCGTTTGCAGCGCGCTTCATTTCGAATCGCCTATTTCGATGCGGTACCAACATCGGCATCGTTACCTTCGCCGCCCGACGCACCGTCGGCGCCGAGGCTAAATACATCGTAGCCGCTGGTGTTCGTTATGCCGGGATTGAGAAATTTGTAGTCGTTGCCCCATGGGTCTTTCGGTAAACTCGAAAGGTATCCGCCGGTTTTCCAGTTTGGCGGCGCGGGCGGCGCGGTTGGCTTGGTGACCAAGGCTTGCAGCCCTTGTTCCGTCGACGGATAGGCGTGATTATCCAATCGATAAAGATCCAACGCTTGGCCGATGGAGTTGATGTCTTGCTTGGCCGCGATGATGCGCGCTTCGTCCGGCCGGCTCATGATGCGCGGCACAACTAGCGTCGCCAGAATACCTAAAATTACCAGCACAACCATCACTTCGATAAGCGTAAAACCGCGGACGTGTATGTTGTTTTTCATATGGAAAACCTTAATGTCAGAAAATAACCCGTATTGTAGTAGATGTGGAGTGCGAGCGGCGGATAGAGGCTGTTATGGCGCTCGCGAAAATAGCCGAACAATAGCGATGGAACAATGACGCTTGCCGCCCAGATTGGCGGATGGGAAATGAAATGTAGCGCGGTGAAGGCCAAAGACGTTAGTGCATTTGCTGCGCTGATACCGTACGCGTTAGCGCGGCCCCAGCGGCGATGCAGTAACTCACCTTGCACCACGCCGCGAAAAATCGCTTCTTCCAAAACCGGTTGCACAATACACAGCGACAACAGCGCGAAAAGTCCAATCGCCGGTTCGCGCGCGCTCGGCGCGAAACTCCGCAAGCCGGCCCAAAACACAACGCCTAATCCGAGCGCGGCAAGGAATTGCCAATCACGGTAAAACGGCGGGCAACGGTCGAGCGCGAGGTCGCGCAGTATTGCCCGCACCGGCTATCTGCGGGCGTAGCGGCGGCGGGCAAAAAGCAGCGCGCTCGCCGCGATTAGCAAGAGTAATGCCGGATCGAACGCTGGTGCGCTAGCGATGGTACAGCCGCCACCACCACCTTTGCTTCCATCGCCATTGTTCGCCGGCGACGCCGGGCCGGCGCCGGTGACGGCCACGGGTAAATCAACGTTGCTGACCACAACGATATCGGCGGTGCGAACGTCGTTGCCCTTCGCAGTGAATGTCACCGCGATGTCGCAATCCGCCCCCGCTGGTAGAGAAAATGGGAACGGGTTAGGAGACGCATTGGCGCACGTCGTCGACGCGGCGAAATCATCCGAGTGCGCACCGGTAATCAGAACATTTTCGATTTGAATACTCGTCGCCGACGAGTTACGCACGATCAGCGTTTGCGCCGGTGAGGGATCGTTCAACGCGCGCGCGCCGAAACTGAGCAAGCTAACGGCTTGATCGTTGCTATCCAAGATTTTAAGAAGGACTAGATTGCTGGCCGCGGTGACGGCCGCCGCGGCATCCACGACATATTGCTGGCACGGATGATTGGCGATTAAGCCGCAATCCAATCCGGTTTCGCTGGGCCGCGACGGCAAGCGCGCCGTGCTTTGTAAAATCGCTTTGATCTGCGCCGGCGTTAGATTGGGATTGACCGCGAGCATTAACGACGCCACGCCACTGACCATCGCACTGGAGAAACTCGTGCCGAACAGCGCTGCAGTTTTGTTGTCGTTAAATGGCGTGGTGGTTCCCAAATCATTGATCGACAGAATACCGTTTTGGCCGAAATCGCTGGGTATGTCGACGATAAGCCCGCCGGGCGCCGACAAGGTGATTTGCGATCCAAAATTGCTATAGCTCGACGCGAATCGGCCGTCGATCAAGGTCGCGCCGACATTGATCACGCCGGCGCAATTGGCCGGTATCGAATTCGCCGCATCTTCACCGCCGTTGCCCGCCGCCGCGACGACGCTCGCGCCGCGCGCGAGTACATCGTTAATGGCATTCTGCATGGTGTTGGTGCAGGTCGGTGGATTGGTCTCCGACGCAATGCCCAAACTCAGATTGACGATATTCGCGCGGTTAAGGTTTGCCGGTACGCCGGCAATCGCGATGCCGACTGACCAGCGCATGCCGTCGACGATATCCGAGGTGTAGCCGCCGCATTTGCCGAGCACACGAATCGACATCACTTTCGCAGCCCAGTCGATGCCGGCGATATTCCCATTGTTCGCATTCGCTGCGACGATGCCCGCGACGTGGGTGCCATGAAAATCGCTCACGACCGCGCCGCAACTTGCGAAATTGCCGGTACGCGCTTCGCTTGATGGGCCTGCTCGCGCCCCACCAGTAACCGGCGCCGGAGGCCGCGGCCGCCACGACGATCAGGGTTGATGCTGCAGCGATCCACTTCATGA
>JANOGO010000180.1:0-6272 GCA_031406045.1 Pseudomonadota bacterium | reverse complement strand
GCAATGGATCGCGTGCGAAGTATTAGATCGCATGAAAGACTTAGCTACCTCGTAAATCTACAAGTTCGCCCTAGATTTCACTGACGTGAGTGGCGGCTTTCGGGCGGCGAGTTTTTCGATCCGAAGTTACGCTTTTGGCCGGCACTGACTGCGATGGCCTTAGAAAGCGAATTTTTTTCAAATGGCCTTGTAGCCGACATTCGCGAATAGCGACAATTAAAATTCCGCGACGTCGGCTTTGTGCAGACTACCGCCCGGTGCGCCACACAACGTCGTGACGGGAGTGGAGCGAGATTTCTAGATCGCGTGTGTTGACTGATCGCCCCATTTGCATCTGCGCCAACGGGTTGCGCAATGCGTGACGGATAATGTATCTATGTCGCCGGCATTGGTGTTCAAGGCGACCGGACGATGAAATTATTCAGAGTTGCCCCGTGTATCGGCTGGTAAATCGAGCCCCGCTAACTTTTGGCGGCGAAATTCCGTCGGCGTGAGTCCGATGGATTGTTTGAATGCGCGGTTGAACGGGCCGATCGAGCCATAGCCTAACTTCATCGCGATAGTCAGGATCGGTGTGCGCGCAAGGTTGGGATCGGCGAGTTGTTGGCAGGCAACTTGAATGCGATGATGGTTCAAGAAATCGTTGAAATTGCGAAAGCCCATTTTGGCATTGATCAGCCGGCGCAGCCGATGCTCTTGTGCGCCAACTTGGCTGGCGAGTCCGCCGATGGTCAAGCCGTCTTGCAGGAAGGTTTGTTTGGCGATGGCGGCATCGAGTTGTTCGAGCATCGCTCGCTCGGGTACGTCTAGCTCGAGCGCAGGCGTTGGCGTGTGCATCGGCTCGAATAGCAGGCTAATTTTGAGCGCTAATAGCAAGCTCGCGAAATAAAAAACGATGGCTAAGATCGCCGTTGCGTGTAACACCGACGCAATCGGGTGTGGCGCCGCACCGCGCAGAAACACTTCAATCGCGATCACCAAGATCATGTACGCGCCGGCCACCGTCACGAAGCGCGTGCGGAAATTGCGTCGGCTCTCGACAAGATCGGGCGCACGCCCGCGATATGCGGTGACGAGCGCTGCGATCACTAACGCGATGCTGCTCGCTTGAAGCAATCCGCCGACGGCCTTTGCGATCAGCGCTTGCGGCGCGTTGCCCAGATCAGATTTGTGCAAACCGAATACATACCAAAATCCGATGACTTCTATCGCAATCAGCAGCAGCGCATGTGCCCAGTTCAGACGAAATCCGTCTTCAAAAATCGATCGGGCAAGCAACCAGAATAACATTGGATTAGCGAGACAGCCGAGTAGTATGAACGCTTGCAGCCAACCAGACAGATCGTTCCAAAACGGCGCAGAACAAATCAGATAAGCACTGAGCGTCACTGTGAAGGCGACAGCGATTACCGCTGGCATACGGCTGCGACTTTGCCGGCATATCTGAAACGCAATCAGCCCAAGCAAGGCAATTGCGCCAAATCGGAAACCGGCGTCGAGCATGGGAATCATATTTCCCAAGCGCGCAGCAACAATACTTTCTTTAGGAGCAATAACAGGTCTACGTCTAACTTCGGTGGTTGTCTCAGGGCGCGATTGGGACAGCTAAAAGCGCTCATCGGATCGCAAGTAGCGCCACTGCCCGACGGGCAAATCGCCAAGCATGACGTTGCCGATACTTACGCGCTTGAGCCCGACCGCGATCAGTCCGACCAACTCACACATGCGGCGAATCTGGCGTTTTTTGCCTTCCTTCAAAACGAAGCGTAACTGGTCTTCATTTTGCCAATTGACTTTTGCGGGCTTCAGAGCTTCGCCATCTATAGACAAGCCGTGGTTGAGGGATTGCAACTCGCTATCCGATAATTTTCCTTCCACGCGCACCAGATAAGTTTTTTCGATTTCGGAGTCTTGCCCGATCAGTTGTTTAGCGATGCGTCCATCTTGCGTTAACACCAACAAGCCGGTCGAGTCGATATCTAATCGTCCTGCAGGCGCTAGACCTTTGAGGTGGGCGCGATCAAAGCGTGGTTGTGCGTCATCGGCGCTAAATTGTGTGGAGGGCAAGATAAGTGTGATGGCGGGTTTGTAGCCTTGCTCCGCTTGGCCGGAAACGTAGCCGATAGGTTTGTTCAGTAATATCGTGACTTGCGCGCTTTGCTGACTTTGCGCCGCTTGATTGAGTGTGATTTTTTGATTGGGAAAGGCGCGGGAGCCGAGCTCAGTGACTTGTTCGCCATCGACGAAGACCCAGCCGCGCTCGATGTAGCTATCGGCTTCGCGCCTGGAACATATTCCTTGTTCGGACATCAGTTTTGAGACGCGAACTTTCTCCATTAAGCCGTGAAATCATTTGAACAATTGACCATTATGTACCCAGTAAACTTTTCTTTAAGTCCGAATCGATCGGCTTATCACCAAGCCACACTTTCAGTAGCGCGCGGTAAAAATCTTCGCCGCCGATTGCGCCTTTCGTATCGCCGTTGATCACAACCCGTGTGCCGGCAACGGGCAGATAATCGAGTTGGACGACGTCGCCTTTTTTGACGCCGCCGGTACCACTGATGATGCCGTTAAATTCCTTGATCCTATCTTCAATTTTCGCGATCTCCGCTGCGCTGTTATTCGCGGTCAGCCCATCCTGCAACGCGCCGGAAAACACATCGGCTTTTAGATCGCGCATGATGTGTAACGCCATGCGCTTCACGCCTTTGTTGCCGAGTACCGCATCGGCGGCGTTCATTTTCTGCTCTAAGTACAGCGCGCCGACGTAAACTTTGATGAACATGCGCGTGCGCACGCCGGCGCCGTTGAGCTTGAGTTCTTGGCCTTCAACTTTAGCCGAATCGGGAATCTTGATGCCCGACACATCGGCGGCGAATACGGAAAACGAAAACGCGGAAGTTGCGAGCAGCGCGAAAATAAATTTCATTTAGTTCTCCCCTTGTGGTGGGTGAGTTATTAAAAATCGATCAAGCTACGAGGCAACAACAGTGCGCCTCACGGGCAATGCATGCCTGGGAGCCAGTATCCATGCGGCTTCCAGGCATGCATCATTGTAATTACATTGCTTCGAAAATACCAGCGGCGCCCATGCCGGTGC
Source organism: Pseudomonadota bacterium (assembly GCA_031406045.1). GTDB lineage: Bacteria > Pseudomonadota > Gammaproteobacteria > Burkholderiales > JALYOK01 > JALYOK01. Next base: position 3,169 of record JANOGO010000180.1, on the reverse strand, counting down.
CGACGCACATCGTCACCATGCCGTATTTTTGTTTGCGGCGTTTTAAGCCATGCACGAGCGTCGCGGTGCGAATCGCGCCGGTTGCGCCAAGCGGATGGCCCAACGCAATCGCGCCGCCGAGCGGATTGACTTTGCTCGGGTCAAGATTACGTTCGCGAATTACCGCTAACGATTGCGCGGCGAATGCTTCGTTCAATTCAATCCAATCGAGATTGTTTGCGTTCAAACCGGTTTGCTTCAACACTTTCGGAATCGCCTCAATCGGGCCGATGCCCATAATTTCCGGCGGCACGCCGGCGACGCTGTAGCCGACGAAACGCGCGAGCGGCGCGAGGCCGAATTCTTTCAAGGCTTTTTCGCTGACGAGAATGACCGCACCCGCGCCATCGCTGGTTTGCGAGCTATTACCGGCCGTCACCGAACCTTTCGCGGCGAATACCGGGCGAAGTTTCGCTAGACCTTCCAGCGACGTGTCTGGACGCGGACCTTCGTCTCTGGAAACGGTTTTACTTTTTGTCACGATCGTATCGGTCGCGAGATCCGCGAGTTGTTCGTTGATCGCGTACGGAAGTATCTCGCTGAACTCGCCGCTGTCGGTTGCCTTGATCGCTTTCTGATGACTCGCGAGCGCGAATGCATCTTGATCTTCGCGGCTGACCTTCCAACGCTCGGCGACTTTCTCCGCCGTCAGTCCCATGCCGTAAGCGATGCCGACGTTTTCATCTTTCGCGAAAGCGGCAATGTTGATCGCCATCTTATGACCGCCCATCGGAATCATGCTCATGGTTTCCGCGCCCGCGCCGATCATGATGTCCGCCGCGCCGGTACGAATGCGATCGGCCGCGATCGCGACCGCTTCGAGGCCCGACGCACAAAATCGATTCACCGTCAGACCGGCGACCGATTGCGGAAACCCCGCGAGCAGTAAGCCGATGCGCGCGATGTTCATACCCTGTTCCGCTTCCGGAATCGCGCAGCCGACAATCACGTCGGTAATCTGTTTCGCGTCAAGACTAGGCACTTGCGCCAACACGCCACGCAGCACGTGCGCAAGCAAATCGTCCGGCCGCGTGTTGCGGAACATGCCGCGCGGCGCTTTGCCTACTGGTGTGCGGCAAGCGGCCACTATATAGGCATCTTGAAGTTGTTTCATTTTTTACTCCGTAAAATGGTGAGGCGTGAGGGGTAAGGAGTGAGGGGAGAAAAGATGAAGCGCCGTGGTACGCCTAACGCCTCACTCCTAACTAGTTCCTCAAAGGCTTACCCGTCTCCAACATATGTTTAATCCGCGCTTGGGTCTTCGGATTTTTGAGGAGTTCGACAAAATGTTTGCGCTCCAATTTTAAGAACCAGTCTTCGTCGACCATCGTCCCGGCTTCGATTTCGCCGCCGCAAAGGGCATCGGCCAATCGTGCACTGACTTCGAAATCGTGCGCGGAAATGAAGCCGCCATCGCGCATATTCACCAGCATCATCTTCAATGTCGCGATGCCGGTTTTTCCCGCGACGGGAATTTGCTTCGGCAACGGCGGGCGATAGCCCGCTTCACTGAGCGCGCGAATCTCGGCTTTCGCGACGTGCAGTAACTCATGGGGATTCATGATCACCGTGTCGCGCGGGCGCAGGTAACCGTAGCTGCGTGCTTGCGTCGCGCTCTTGCTAACCTCGCCCATCGCAATGGTTTGAAATGCGCGCTGAATGCTTGGGAACACATCGCCACCCTTCGCAGTACGCGCGGCACGCAGCGCGATTTCTTTGCAGCCGCCGCCGGCGGGAATTAAACCAACGCCCGTTTCGACCAAACCCATATAGCTTTCGAATGCGGCGACAGTTTTGGTCGAATGCATCGGAAATTCGCAGCCGCCGCCGAGCGCCATGCCTTGCACCGCCGCGACCGTCGGCACCATGGAATATTTCAGCAGTTGCGCGGTCTGTTGAAACTTTGCGACGACGGCTTCTATTTTGGCCCATTGCCCCATCATCAGTGCCGGTGCCATCGACATCAAATTCGCACCGACGGAGAAGGGCGCTTCATGCCAGATCACCAGGCCGATATAGTTTTGCTCGGCTTCTTTGATCGCGCGTTGCAAACCGTCGAGCACATCTTCGCCGATCGCGTGCATTTTCGATTTGAAACTCGCGATCGCGATGCCGTCACAGGTATGCCAACAGCGCAGTGCGTCGGTTTCGAAAATCGTCGTGCCCGCGTCGCGTTTTTCGCCGAGCACGGTGTCGGGAAATATTTGACGTTTGTAGACGGGTAGAACGGAGCGTGGCTGATATTTTTTCGCAGCGGAAGACCACGAACCGTCAGGCCCATGCACGCCTTGGCGGCCATCGCTGACCCACGCGGGCAACGGCGTTTTCGCCATGGTTTTCCCGGCGGTGATGTCGTCGTTGATCCAATGCGTGACTTGTTGCCAACCGGCCGCTTGCCAGGTTTCGAACGGCCCGACGTTCCAGCCGAAGCCCCAGCGGATCGCGAGATCGACGTCACGCGCATTGTCGGCGATGGATTCCAAATGCACCGCACAATAGTGAAACACGTCGCGAAAACATGCCCACAAAAATTGTGCTTGCGGGTCGTTCGACGCGCGCAGCTTGGCGAATTTCTCCACAGGATTTTTTTCTTTCAAAATTGCTTTCACATCAGGTTTCGCGTCACCGCCGGAGATTCGATAATCCTGCTTCGCTGGATCGACGACTTCAATGTCTTTGCCGAGCTTGCGATAAAAACCGGCTTTCGATTTTTGGCCTAATGCGCCCTTGCCGATCAACGCTTGCATCACCGCAGGGACTTTGTAATGCGGATGCCACGGATCGTTCGGCAGACCGTCCTTCATCGTGTTGATAACGTGAGCCAGCGTATCCAAGCCCACCACATCGGCAGTTCTAAAAGTGGCACTCTTGGGACGCCCGAGTAGCGGGCCTGTCAGGGCATCCACCTCGTCGAAGCCCAATCCATACGCTTCTCCATGATGCATCGTGGCGAGAATCGAAAATACGCCAACGCGATTAGCGATGAAATTCGGCGTATCTTTCGCGCGCACCACGCCTTTGCCGAGGGTGGTGACCAGAAAATTTTCCAATTGATCGAGGATTATAGGATTGGTCGCGGCTTGCGGAATCAACTCAACCAGCGCCATGTAACGCGGCGGGTTGAAAAAAT
>JANOGO010000419.1:0-13184 GCA_031406045.1 Pseudomonadota bacterium | reverse complement strand
TACACGGCGGAATCCGATGGTGCGACGGTCGACAAATCTTCGATGAAATCGCCCAAGTGCGAATCATCGTCGTCGCCGATCGGCGTTTCCATCGAGATCGGCTCTTTGGAAATTTTGAGGATTTTGCGGATTTTCTCCTCCGGCATTTCCATTTTTAGCGCGAGTTCCGACGGATCGGGCTCTTGACCGGTCTCCTGCAAAATCTGCCGCGAAATCCGATTCATTTTGTTGATCGTTTCGATCATGTGCACCGGGATGCGGATGGTGCGCGCCTGATCGGCGATGGATCGTGTGATCGCTTGGCGAATCCACCACGTTGCATAGGTCGAAAACTTATAGCCGCGACGATATTCGAATTTATCGACGGCCTTCATCAATCCGATGTTGCCTTCTTGAATCAGATCCAAAAATTGCAAACCGCGGTTGGTATATTTCTTCGCGATCGAGATCACCAGGCGTAAGTTTGCCTCGATCATCTCGCGCTTGGCGCGGCGCGCACGCGCCTCGCCGGTGGACATTTGGCGGCCGATTTCTTTCAGCTCTTTGATCGGAATGCCGACCATTTTGTGCAAGTCGATAATATTTTGTTGCTGCTCGACGATGGCATGTTTAAAGCGGCCGAGTGCGGCGCTGTAGGCTTTGCGCGCGGCACCTTCTTCGATCACCCATTTGAGATTGGTCTCGTTGCCAGGGAACGTTTTAATGAAATACGCGCGCGGCATGCCGGCGGAATTGACGCACAATTCCATGATTTGCCGTTCGTAACCACGCACTTGCTCAACCAGCGAGCGCAAGCTATTGCATAACGCGTCGACGATCTTCGCGCCAAAACGAATCTGCATTAACTCATTGGAAATTTGTTCTTGCAAATCTTTAAACGCACGGCTGCGCGCGCCTTTTTCCGTCAGCGCCTTGCGCATTTTTTTGTAAGCGCGGCGAATGGCGTTGAAACGCTCTAACGCATCCTGCTTCAATTGCTCGAGATCGGCTGCATTCGCCAGCGCCTCTTCTTCGGGATCCGGCTCCTCGTCCTCTTCCTCTTCCTCTTCGACTTCTTCGTCGGGCGTGAATTCCGCTTCGAGCACTTCTTCTTCGTTCGGATCGATTAAACCATCGACGATTTCATCGACGCGAATTTCATCGCGCTCGATGCGATCGGCCAGATCAAGAATTTCAGCGATGGTAGTCGGGCACGCGGAAATAGCTTGAATCATGTGCTTCAAGCCATCTTCAATACGTTTGGCGATTTCGATTTCGCCCTCGCGGGTGAGGAGCTCGACCGTACCCATCTCGCGCATATACATGCGCACCGGATCGGTGGTGCGGCCGAATTCCGAATCGACCGTGGTCAATGCGGCTTCGGCTTCCTCAACAACATCGTCGTCGGTAACGGCAGGCGCCGCATCGGTCATCAGCAAGGCTTCGGCATCGGGCGCTTCCTCGTAAACCTGGATGCCCATGTCGTTAATCATGCTGATCACGCCCTCGATTTGCTCGGCGTCGACGATGTCGTCCGGCAGCGAATCGTTGATCTCGGCGTAGGTCAAAAACCCGCGCTCTTTGCCGAGCACGATGAGGGTTTTGAGGCGGAGTCGTTGAGTTTCGATGTCGACCGGTTTGGCCTCCATCTTCGCTTCGGCTCTGCGCGCTTCGGCGCGTCTGGCTTCGGCTTTGCTATTGTTCGCTGCCATGCTTGATCTCTTAGATGCGGCGGGAAAACCCTCAATTATACTCTTTTTGAGTGCTTTTTTCACGCCAGATTTTTCACGGGTTTTTTGCATTCGGGGCCACCGTTAATTTGAGGTCTGCGGTCGATTTTGCCGTCCGGTAGCGCGCTTCAGTGAACTTCTTTTCGAGTTCCTTCTTCATTTTGGCTAATCCGTCTTGAAATTCCAGTTCTATTTGCTGCGCAGTGAAATTGAGCTGTTCCATCCAAGCCAAGCGATTGGCCGCCGCGCTTAAGTGCTGCGGATCGGCGCTTTCGGCAAGTCCCGCTTCGATCGCGCCGGCAGATCGAACATCGGGATGACGGTGGCAAAAATCAACTAACGCCCGCAGGAAAGTGAGATCAGGCGTGTCGTTTAGGCCAATATCCAGATTAAATTGCGGCGCTAATTCCGGCGCCGCGAGAATAACGGCCGCGAGTTGCGTCGCGGCTGAGGGTAAAGTACCTCGCCGGGCGGGCTTTTCCATCGGGCGCCGGGCGGTCGTGAGCGGCTTAATGTCCAACAAACCATCTAACTCATCCCGAGCAATACCGGCGATTTCGGCAAACCGTTTTCGCAGCATTACGCTCAGCAGTGGCGCGGCGATTTGCTTAAGCAAGGGTTTTGCAGTTTGCAGCAAGGCCGCCCGCCCTTCTTCTTTGTGCAAATCCTGACCTCGTTGCAGTTCTTCAACCAAATAGGCCGATAGCGGAATCGCGTTAGTAAGCGCTTCCTCAAATTTCTCACGGCCAAAATCGCGGATGTAGCTGTCAGGATCGTGTTCTTGCGGTAAAAACAGAAACCCGACTTCTTTGCCGTCCACTAAATGGGGCAGGCTGATTTCCAGTGCTCGCCAGGCCGCGCGACGGCCGGCGCCGTCGCCATCGAAACAGAAAATAATATGATCCGAAAGCCGCGATAGGCGCTGAATATGAGTTGCGGACGTCGCCGTGCCGAGGGTCGCAACGGCATACTCCACTCCATGTTGGGCTAAGGCAACAACGTCCATATAACCCTCGACGACGATTACCTTGCCGGACGCGCGAATCGCCTTCATCGCTTGCGTCAAGCCATACAGCTCGCGGCCCTTTTCAAACACCGGCGTTTCCGGCGAATTGAGGTACTTTGGCTCACCCTTGTCGAGCACCCGGCCGCCGAAACCGATCACCTCATTGCGTTGATTCCAAATGGGAAACATCACGCGATCACGGAAACGATCATAGCGTTTACCGCTATCGCCTTCGATCACCAGCCCGGCGGTAACCAGGCTTTTCGCGTTGTATTCCGGAAAAATCGTGGCCAAATTTTGCCAGCCATCGGGCGCAAAACCGATACCAAAGCGCGCCGCAATTTGGCCCGACAGGCCGCGACGCTTTAGATATTCGATCGCTTTCGGCGAATCCTTCAATTGCGCACGATAGTATTTCAGCGCTTCGCTCAAGATCGTCGATAAATCCGCGCCGTCTTTGCGCCGCACATCGGCCTCTTTGTTTTCCACTTGCGGCACCTGGAGTCCGACGCCTTCGGCCAATTGGCGAACCGCATCGACAAAGGGCAAACCATTGTATTCCATCAGAAAACCCAGCGCAGTTCCATGCGCGCCGCAGCCGAAACAGTGATAAAACTGCTTGGTTTGGCTGACGGAAAACGACGGTGTTTTTTCGTTATGGAACGGGCAGCAAGCGACGAAATTGGCGCCGGATTTTTTTAAGTGAACCTGTTGGTCGATGACATCCACGATATCGACGCGCCCCAACAAAGTTTGAATGAAATCCGGCGGAATCATCGCTTCATTATAAAGAGAAGCGATGGGGCAAGACAGAAAATTAGCCTAAGAGTTTAGCTTTGACGATGCCCGAAACCTTGCCCATATCGGCGCGGCCGGCGAGTTTGGGTCTTAGGTCGGCCATGACTTTGGCCATGTCTTTAATGCCTGCCGCGCCGCTAACAGCAATGGCTGCGGTGACCGCCGCGTCCACATCGGCCTCGCTCAACGCTTGCGGCATGTAGGCTTGATAAATGGCGAGTTCCGCTTGCTCTTTATCGGCGAGATCTTGGCGATTGGCCGCTTGATATTGGGTGATGGAATCGCGCCGTTGCTTGATCAGCTTTTCGGTCACGGCGATCACATCGGCGTCGGTCAAGACGATACGTTCGTCGACCTCGCGTTGCTTCAGCGCGGCCAGCAGCATGCGAATCGCGGACAGCCGATCGCTGTCCTTCGCGCGCATCGCGCTCTTCATGTCTTCGGTGATTTGATCTTTGAGGGACACGTTGAGAAACCGGGACTAGGGGCTAGGTACAAGCCACGCACTCCCGAAAAAATCAATACAGCTTGGGCGGCAACATTTGGCTGCGCAGGCGCTTGTAGCGGCGCTTCACGGCGGCAGCGAGTTTGCGTTTACGTTCGGTGGTGGGCTTTTCGTAGAATTCGCGAGCGCGAAGTTCGGTCAACAATCCAGTCTTTTCAACGGCGCGCTTGAAGCGGCGCAGCGCCACGTCAAACGGTTCATTTTCTTTTACACGTACGGTCGGCATGAAGCTCCTTTAAGAGGGGGTAGCGGAAAACCCCAGATTATACCTGAATTGGTCGGCTTTGTTAGAGCGGCTTGGTGGATCCGCTGCGCTTGATCCACTCAACATTGATTGCCTTGCCAGAAGGCTTATCCCGCCTGCGTCGTAGCGCGGCATGTCCTAAGAGGCAGTACCCATGAGCCTCTCAGCCCGGTCACAAAATGAGAATTACCTTACGCCCGGCCCGCAATAAGTCGGCACGATCAACGTCACGCCAACGCTGTTTTGGGTCAGCGGATTTTGATCGTAGTCCAGGCAATAGGTGACGATGGGCGACGGCACTTTCACTCGCCCTTTGCCATTGGCATTTTTAATTTCCTGAATCGCTTTTTTGTCTTTCGCTAACTCTTCTTTGAGACGTTTTTCCGGATCGACTTTTTTCGGCTGCGCATCTTCCGGGCGAACGCCCTCGACCGTAATGGATTCGAGCTCCTGCACTTGGGGCGGCGGCTCGACATTCTTATCCGCAGCAAAGCACCAACCGGCCCAGAACGCGACGCCAACAGTGAAAATAAATTTACCGGATTTCACGCGCATCAGGGCTTGAGTCCTGCCGGCGGTCCATTCGGGAACAACGCGTTGATCTCGTCTTGGATTTTCTGAATGCGGTTCTCCGGGCTGGGATGGCTGCTGGCGAATTCCGGTTGCCGGCTACCGCCGGAGGCCTCGGCCAAAATCTCCATCACGCCGATCAGCGAACGCGGATCGTACCCGGCTTCTGCCATCAATCGTAGGCCTAGCTTATCGGATTCAAGCTCGTCGGCGCGGCCATATTTCATATTGATCAAACCCGCGACCATCTGCGCCATCTGCGCACCACCGCCGGTCGGATCGACACCGATCACCGCCGCCGTAGTCAAACCCGACGTGAGTTTTTGTTTCGCGATATGCTCGGCGGAATGGCGCGCCAACACATGGCCGACTTCGTGCCCTAACACGCCGGCCAATTGCCCCTTGGTTTTGAACCGGCTAAGCAGCGCCTCGGTAATAAATATTTGCCCACCCGGCAACGCGAACGCATTCACGGTTTGCTGATCGGCGAGCAGATGAAAATTAAACTGATACTTCGAGGTCTTAGCCACGGATTGCTGCACAACTTCGTTACCAATTTGTTTTACCAAGTCGGTTGCGTCCGCGTTGCGCGAGAGGCCGCCAAATTGATTCGCCATTTCGGGCGCCGATTGCAGACCCATCGCAATTTCTTCTTCCTCGCTCATGCTGATGTGCTGCTTCTCCCCGGTAATGGGGTTTTGACTGGTCGAGCTGAAATAGGAAATCACCGAAAACGCAGCGATCACCAATGCAATAATGATTCGAATCTTTAAACTACCCACACTATTTCTCCTTTTGCTTTTTTTATAACTACCTGTTTCATCGATAAATATTGAACAAAACCGTGCACCAAACGTTTAGCATACTCGCGTTCGCGCGCTAAGAAAACAAATTCGCGACGCCGTCTAAGCCGGCAAAATCCAGGCAATAGCGCGCGTGGGGACGCAACACCGCTTTCGCGCGATAGCCAACGCCGGTGCCGACGGCATCGAACATCGCGCGATCATTTGCGCCATCGCCGATCGCAATAACGTGCTCGCGCGCTTTGATGCCGAGCTTGGCGCTAACGTCCAGAACCTTCGTGGCTTTGGCTAGCGGATCGAGCAATGGCCCGAGCATCGCGCCTGTTAATTTACCATCGACAATTTCCAATTCATTGGCAAACGCAAAATCTAAACCGAGGCGTTGTTTTAGGCGATCGGTGAAAAACGTAAAGCCGCCCGAAACAAGCATAGTCTTGATGCCAAGGGATTTTAGCGTCGCGATAAATTCTTCCGCGCCGGGATTGAGCGCAACGCGCTCAGCATAAACGCGCTCCAGCGCGCTCGCATCCAAACCTGTTAGCAACGCAACTCGATGGCGCAAACTCGCGCTGAAATCAACCGCGCCATTCATCGATTGCTCGGTGATCGCGGCAATCTCCTGTTTCAAACCGGCGTAGTCCGCCACTTCGTCCAGCGATTCGATATTGATCAGGGTCGAATCCATATCCATCGCGACAAGCTTGAAGGCTGATAACGTCAATGCGGCAGGAACAAATGCGAAATCTAGTTGGATTTTTTTGCACATCGCCGGGAGATCGGGGTGCGGTTGTGCGCTGAAAAGCTTGCAAACAGTCGGCGACCGATAATGAATATCGCTTGCGCCGGTCATACTCGCGATCGTATTTATATTCGCTTGCGCCATCCCCAAGCCTTGCAGCACAAGAGCGAAATCGCGTCGATTCTTCAAAATGCCAGCATCTAATGTCACTGAAATTCACTCAAAATCGTTTTTACGCGGCCGATGCGTTTTTCTAAATCGGGAAGCGCTTCGGTGATTCTAAGTTTGTCCGGACCAGCCAATTTGTAGTGACGATTGCGCTGAATCAACTGTATGACCCGTGCAGCATCAATCGGCGGATTCGGGATAAACTGAATTTGAATTGCTTCGATGTTCGCGTCGATTTTCGCCACGCCGACAACTTTTGCTAAGACCCGCAATCGATGACTTTCGAGCAACGCTTTCACCGGCGTTGTCGGCAGACCGAAACGATCGATCATTTCTTCTTGCAGGTCGCTCAACTCATCCATCGATTGGCAGCTTGCCAAGCGCTTATACAACACCAACCGCTCGTGCACGTCGCCGCAGTAATCGTTCGGCAGTAACGCCGGTACGTGCAGATTAATTTCGGTGGTGAAATCCAGCGGTGCGCCGACGTCCCATACCTTACCCTGCCTCAGCGCACGCACCGCCGAATCGAGCATCTCGACGTAAAGATTAAAACCAATTTCCTGCATCTCGCCGCTCTGCGAGTCGCCGAGAATCTCACCCGCGCCGCGAATTTCCAAATCGTGCATCGCCAAGAAAAATCCGGAACCCAAATCCTCCATCATCTGAATCGCTTCGAGGCGTTTCTTTGCCTGCGCCGTCAGCGAACCTTCCGGCGGCGTAAGCAAATACGCATAAGCCTGATGATGGGAACGCCCGACGCGGCCGCGTAATTGATGCAACTGCGCCAGGCCGAATTTATCGGCACGCTCGATGATGATGGTGTTAGCGGTCGGCACATCGATACCGGTTTCGATAATGGTGGAACAGAGCAGCACGTTGAAATGCTGCTGATAAAAATCGCGCATGACCTGCTCAAGCTCGCGCTCGCGCAACTGGCCGTGGGCGATGGCAATACGCGCTTCGGGCAACAGCCCGGCAAGTTTTTCATAGGCTAAGCGAATCGTATCGACTTCGTTGTGCAAAAAATAAACTTGCCCGCCGCGCTTTAATTCGCGCAACACTGCTTCGCGAATAATTCCCATGCTAAAAGGGTAAACAAAGGTTTTAATCGACAGACGTTTTTGCGGCGCCGTTGCGATGACCGAGAAATCGCGCAAACCTTCCATCGATAATGCCAAGGTACGCGGGATCGGCGTCGCCGTGAGTGTCAACACATCCACCTCGGCGCGCAGCGATTTGAGTTGTTCTTTTTGCCGCACGCCAAAGCGATGCTCTTCGTCGATAATGGTTAAGCCGAGGCGTTTGAACTTAATATCTTTCTGAATCAAACGATGGGTACCGATCACAATATCGATGGTGCCATCGGCCATTCCTTCGAGCGCGACAGCCTGCTCTTTAGCGGAGCGAAAACGCGAAATCTCGGCAATCTTCACCGGCCATTCGGCGAAACGGTCGGAGAAATTTTCGAAGTGTTGCTCCGCAAGCAAGGTCGTCGGAACGAGGATCGCTACTTGCTTGCCGCCGGACACGGCGACGAAAGCAGCACGCATCGCGACCTCGGTCTTACCAAATCCCACATCGCCGCACACCAAGCGATCCATCGGTTTGCCCGATCTCATGTCGTCGAGTACCGCGTTGATCGCCGCCGCTTGATCCGGTGTTTCTTCGAATTGAAATCCGGCGACAAAGTTTTCGTAATCGGTCGCTTGAAACGCGAAGGCAAATCCTTCTCGGGCGGCGCGCTGCGCGTAAAGATTTAATAACTCCGCAGCCGTATCCCGTACCTGCTCCGCCGCTTTACGTTTTGCTTTTTCCCATTGGCCGCTACCGAGCCGGTGCAACGGCGCCGCATCCGGACTAGCACCGCTGTAGCGGCTGATTTGATGAAGCTGCGCGACCGGGATATAGAGTTTGTCGCTGCCGCCATATTCCAGATGCAAGAATTCTGTTTCGCCTTCGCCCAAATCCAAATTGACCAGCCCCAAATAGCGGCCGATGCCGTGCTGCGCGTGAACCACCGGGTCACCGACGCGCACCTCGGACAAATCGCGCAACATGCCTTCGGGCGTCGTTTTACGCGCATCGCGTCGGCGCGTTTGCTTGACCTGGGTTGCGTATAACTCGTTTTCGGTAATGACAGCCCAGTGCGGCTCGGACAGAACAAAGCCGGTTGTCAGCGGCGCCACCGCGAGCATGATTCGCTCAGTGCTAACAACGAACGCAGCGTAGTCCTCGCACGTTACCGGTTTGAGCCCATGACGCCCGAACAATTCGAGCAGGGTTTCGCGCCGCCCCAAGCTCTCAGCGACCAACAGTACGTGTCCCGAAAATCCTGTGATGAACGCTGTTAGTTTTTCGATCGGATTGTTTGCACGGCGATCCACATCCAGCGCCGGTAACGCATGGGTTTCAAGCCGGCCATCCGAAATTTTTTCGCGCTCGACATCGGTGCCGAATACCGGCAAATCGACGCGCGAAAATGGCTTCAGTCCGACGAAAAAATCTTCGCTGCGCAAAAATAAATCTGCGGGTTTCATAATCGGCCGCGTGCGATCGCCGCCGAGCAGTTCGTAGCGCGATTTGACGTCGCGCCAAAACTGTTCGATCCCATTGGTCACGTCGTGATGAATGCACACCAGCGCGTCGGCCGGCAGGTAGTCGAACAGTGTTGCCGTGCTTTCAAAAAAAAGCGGCAGATAATATTCAATGCCGGCCGGCGCGATACCGTTGCTGACGTCTTTGTATAGCGTGCTTTTCGATGGATCACCTTCAAACTTTTCGCGGAAATTTTGCCGGAATGCGCTGCGGCCCGATTCGTCGAACGGAAACTCGCGCGCCGGCAACAGCCTTATTTCTTTGACCGGGTAAATACTGCGCTGCGTATCGACGTCGAAGGTACGAATAGTTTCAATATCCGAATCGAGCAAATCGATCCGATACGGCACGGCACTGCCCATCGGAAACAAATCGATTAAACCGCCGCGCATCGCGTATTCACCCGGCCGCAACACTTGGCTGACATTGGCATATCCGGCAACGGTCAATTGCGAACGCAGCGCCGGTAAATCCAAGCGCTCGCCTTGACGCAAAAAGAAGGTGTGGGCGGCAAGATAAGATTGCGGCGGCAAGCGGTATAGCGCCGTGGTGATCGGTATCACCGCGATATCGCAAGCGTTGCGCGAAAACTGATAAAGCGTCGCCAGCCGCTCTGAGATTAAATCCTGATGCGGTGAAATTTGATCGTACGGCAATGTCTCCCAGTCGGGCAGCAGATTGACCGTTTTATTTGGCGCGAACCATAGCAGTTCGGAACATAAGCGTTGCGCCTGCCACGCGTTTTCGGTAAACACTACGATGGGCCGGCGCTGCGCGGTGAGTGCAGCCAATACCAACGCATCCGAGGAACCTGCGAGCGGCGGAAGGCTTTGATGTTGCGACGAGAGCTTAAAACGAAAATCCGGGGTAATCATGGCGAGGGCGCATTATAGTCGATCGGCTTCCTTCACCGAAGCAATGCGCTTTTGCGGTAAGCGAGCGGAACTAGGATTTCGCGACGCTGATATTGAAATGATTTTTAATGTACGCGAGCATGCTCGGGGCCGACATGAAACGATCTTCCGGCGCTTTCGCAACCGCGCGATCGAGCAACGCTTGATATTTCGATAATGCACCGGGCAAGAGCGGAATCGGATCGTTCAGATGTTTGTACACCAGCGCAACGGCATTCTCCGCGTTGTACATGCGCCGGCTGGTCAGCATCTCATAAAAAATAACGCCCAGGCTATACAAATCGCTGCGCGCATCCAAAATTTTTCCGGTGCCTTGCTCGGGGCTCATGTAATACGGTGTGCCGAACACTTGGCCATGCTCGGTGAGCTGCGTTTCTTCCGAGGCAATTTTCGCGATACCAAAATCCAGAATTCCTAGAGAACTGTCATCGCGAAACATAATGTTCTGCGGCTTCAGATCGCGATGGATCACTTCTGCGTCATGAATTGCCTGTAAGCCCCGTGCCATTTGCGCTAATAGTTCAAGCGCTTGCTCCGGTGCTATGCCGCGATCGATGCGTTCCTTCAAATCGCCACCGCCAAAATACTCCATCGCGATGTAAACATGCTGGTCGGAGTAGCCTTGATCAAAAATCTTGACAATGTGTGGGTTCGAAAGCTTAGATAAAATTCCGTATTCGCGAATGAAACGCCGCAAAAATTCATTCTCGCGCGACAGATCGGCATTCAACAATTTCAACACCGTTGGGGCATTGTCGGACTCTCGTTCCGCGAGATAGACCGACGACATGCCGCCCGAGCCAATCTTGCGCAATACCCGGTAACCGGAAATTTCCACTTGCGGCGTACGTCCGGCTGTGCGGTCTTCGGCGAACATCGCGGCGCGGATCGATCGCGGCGGCTCGGTGGTTACTTTCGCGCTATCGGACATCGGCAAATCCGGTAATTCGAACGCCAATCGAGGTGGCACGATTTCACTTTCGGAAATCGCGTCGCGCAACGAACTCACCAATCGGCCTTGCGATAAATCATGCTTGCGCAAATAATCGTGCGCGCCGGCTTTGAGCGCTTTGACGGCGATTTCTTCGTTGCCTTGCCCGGTCATAAAAATGACCGGCGGGCATTCCGGCTTGCGCTTAAATTCCTTCAACCAAACGAGCCCATCTTCGGTCCCCAACATATAGTCGAGTAACACGGCATCGTAGGCGCGCCACGGGAAATCATCCTGCGGCTTGCCGCGTGCGATCGGATCCCACTCCTCGATCTTTGCGCCCGGCCACTCAACCAAGATGTAATGCCGTACCAGCAGGCGCATATCCTCGGAATCGTCGATAATCAAAATTGCCGGTGCGGAACTTAACATATCGCAACCTGCGCAACGTTTGGTAACGCGAGGCTAAATTCGATCGCTGCCTCAAGCATCGCGCGTGACCCGAATACAGTAAACCGGAAGCGGCGCCGATTTGCCCTTAACAGTCATCGGCGGCAATGCTTCGGGTTGCAATGAATCTTTAAGCGTATCGAGGCGATCGTAGACGGATTCGGAAATCAATATCTCATTTGCTTTTGCGTTTTGCATCAATCTCGCTGCGACGTTGACTGCGTCGCCGATGATGGTGTAATTCATATAAGTTGGGGAACCGACATTTCCGGCAATCGCTTCACCGCGGCAAATTCCGACGCCGAGTCCGACGTCAATGCTATAGGTGTCACGCCAATCGGCAATATGCGATTGAAAGCGCTTAATCATGCCGCACGCCGCATTCACCGCGCGCTCGGCGCTGTCGGATTGCGGCAACGGCACACCAAAACCCACCAACAAACTATCGCCCGCCATATTAAAAACCGTTCCTTCGTGCTCGTAGGCAACGGAAGTGATCAGCGTAAAAAATACATTCAATAGCTCGACCACTTTGGCCGGCTCAAGTTTTTCCGCAATGCCGGTAAAACCGCGCATATCGGCAAATAGCGCAACGACTTCCAGGCGAGACATGCGAGCCAGCGGATTTTCTCGATTGTCGCCTTGATCCAAAATTTCCTTAACCAGCTTCGGCGAAACATAGCGTTCGAACATGCGATGAATCCACTGCCGTTGTTCGATCTCCCGTGCGAGACGCGCTTCTTCCAAGGCATGGCGTGCCTCGGTCAAGCGCATCAGCGAACGCACCCGCGCCACCAATTCTTCTGCGTAAACCGGCTTGGACAAAAAATCATCAGCGCCTGCTTCAATGCCCGCCACGCGGTCTTCCTTACTCTGTAAACCGGTGATCAACACCAGTGGAATATCCAGCGTTTCCGGATCGGCTTTGAGTTTCTGACAAATTTCGAAACCGCTCGCGCCGGGCATGATGACGTCCATCAATATCACATCGGGTTTCGCGAACGCGATGGACTGCAAGGCTTCTTCGCCATCGCTTGCCTGGCGCACTTGATGGCCGGCCTGGCTCAAGTAACGCACGATCAGCGCGCGATTATCGTCTTGATCGTCAACCACCAACACATGACCGCGTGCTTTTGTAATGGCCGCTGCGGGTAACGGCTGGCTGGTGTAAGTGCGCGTCAAAATCTCGGACAGCTCCGATTTTTCCGGGCGATGAATATCGTCGTCACGAGACATAGCGCACTTCGACGTTAGCCAGATATTGCTGGTATTGGGTTAACAATTCGCGCAGTGCCGCTTGATTGTCCTCTTTCGCGGCAGACTCGATGTGTTTGCCGAATTCGGTGATGTCATCAAAACCATAGCCGCCGCCAACGCCCTTCATGTTATGGCCAATGATGTGCAGCGCTTTATTGTCCGCACGCTCCAACGCCGCGATTATTTGTTGCACATCTTTCTGTCGATTGGCCAAAAAGTTCGGCACTAAATCGGCCAGGTCGGCATCTACTTCAACAACAATTTTTTGGGTCATGATTTATTCCAATCGAAATTATCGAACAACGGCGCCAAACCGATGCTCATAGACCAATGAAGCATGTTGTGTTTTTGTAGATGGCTCCCATTGATTGCTCCAGACAACATCATAAATCGGTTTTATGGCTTTTGTATAGCCAGAGGATGCAGATTTCCTTTTCCCTGCGGAACTTCGACGTTGTTGACCCAAACAGTTTCGGGATGATGCGCAGGGCA
>JANOGO010000406.1:0-10906 GCA_031406045.1 Pseudomonadota bacterium | reverse complement strand
CCGACACCGCGATGTCGATCCGCGAGGTAGCGTAATTGTTCGCGACTGAGTTGGATGGCTTGCGTCACGCCGTTGAGCACAACGAAATCATTGCCCAAGCCGTGCATTTTAGTGAACTTCAGCCGCATGGATGAGCGCAGCGAATCGCCTTTGACATCAGACGATTATATCCAACATTCGCGCGCAACCGATTCATTCATCGTAAAAACTTGGTTCACCTTCCGGCCGCGTTTTAAAGCGTTTGTGTGTCCACAAATATTGCGCGGGCATCTCTCTCACGCGATCCTCGATGAAGGCATTCATGCGGCGCGTGTCGGCGGCTAAATCGTTGCTCGGAAAATTTTCCCAAGCGGGATAAATCGTCACCTCGTAGCCGCGACCGCCGGGAAGTTGGCGCGGAATCACCGGCAACACGAGCGCATCGGTTAATTGCGCAATTCGCGATAGGCCTGTTACCGTTGCTGCCGGTACACCGAAAAACGGCACGAAGATCGTATCGCGCCGGCCGAAATCAAGATCAGGCAAATAATAAAACGAGATGTTTTGCCGCAGCGCTTTCACTACACCGCGTAGACCATCCTGGCGCGAAAACAACACGGCGTGATTGAAACGATTGCGGCTCTTGAGCAGCACGCGATTCAGCAACTCGCTTTTTTGTTTGCTGTAAACCGAGGCGATCGGCCTTTCAACGCTAAGCTGCAAGCCCGCCCAATCCAACCCGGCAAAATGCGGCGCGAGCCAAATCACCGGGCGCGATTTAACCGCGCGCCAGTGTTCCAAGCCTTGTAATTTGATCAACGAGAGAATGCGCCGGTCCGACGCCCACCACAGCAAACATTGCTCGAGCACCACCTGCGCAAACGCGCAAAAATGATCCCGCGCAATGCGCCGATGCTCGCGCGCCGAGAGCTCGGGAAAACACAGACTGAGATTTTTTAGCGCCACACGTCGCCGCGATCGGCCGACGTAGTAAAGCAATTTTCCAAGTCCACGCGCAAACCAAGCCAATAACGGCAAAGGCAACCAATGCAGGAGCCAGGAAAGGCCGAGAACGACTCGGCTGCCTATTTCAGCCATTGCGAAACTTAAAAATGCATCGCCTGGAGAGGCAATACTGAAGCGCATCTCCAAGCATACATTGCCGCGAGGCAGTATCCGTGAGGCTTCTGGCAAAGCGGTATTTTTGCTGTTTCAACGGGACTCCGTCGCCCGCGCGCCGGACGGCACTTTGTAACGGTTGTAACTCCACAGATATTGGCTCGGGCATTCGCGAATCAAATCTTCCATCGCAACGTTGATTTGCCGCGCCGCGATCGCATCTTCGCTGTCTAAAAGCTCCGAAATCCTCCTAAAATGCAGCGAATAGCCGCCGTTCTTTGGCAATCTCTCGGCGTACATCGCGATAATGGGTGCGCCGGAGCGTTCTTGCAAGCGGCGGATCAGGGTCATCGTGTAAGCCAAGCGATTAAAGAAGTCTGCCCATACGCCATCCCCGGCACTTGGCGCTTGATCGGGCAAAATACCTAATGATTCGCCGCGGTTAAGCGCTTTTAACAACATTCGCACACCGCGAATATCTGCCGTTGCCAATTGGGCTTGATCGCGCGAACGTCCGGAGCGCATGATCGGTTCCAACCAGGATAATTTCGGCGAGCGATACAGGACGGTGATCGGAAACTGTGTGGCGAGATAACGGCCGATCAATTCAAAGCTGCCCAAGTGAGGTGTCAACATAATCAAGCCCTTACCTTCTGCTTTCGCCGCCAGAACCTCGGGCCAGCCGTGTTTCTCCACCACTTTTGCGAGCAAATCAGTCGACGGCCGCAACCATATAAAGGGTAATTCAAAAATGACTTTGCCGGATTCCGCGACATTCGCCCGAATAATTTCGTTAAGCTGCGCCGAATGCGCCGCTAGGCCGCTCGCAGCGATATTTTCTCGTAACCGTTTTCGATATCGAGGCGAACCCCAATAAACCAGCCACCCAAGACCGACGCCCAGCGAATGAGCAATGGGCAATGGTAATCGGGCAAGTAGCGAAGCGAGAAACTGAATCATCCCAGCGATTTTTTGAGTTCCGGCGAAAGTTTGCTACGATTAGGGGTTAATTGATAATTACTTAACCGATAGGCCGATCCCGACCATGAGCAACTTCCTGTTTTCTTCCGAATCCGTTTCCGAAGGCCATCCCGATAAAGTTGCAGATCAAATCTCCGATGCGGTGTTGGACGCGATTTTAGCGCAAGACCCGCGCGGCCGGGTAGCTTGCGAGACGTTGGTTGCGACGGGCCTCGTCGTGATTTCCGGCGAAATCACCACCAAAGGCCATATTAACTACATCGAAATCGCGCGCGACACGGTCCGCCGCATCGGCTACACCGATTCCGACATCGGCTTCGATTACAAATCCTGCGCGGTATTGACGGCCATCAACCGCCAATCGCCGGACATCGCCCAAGGTGTGAATGAGGGCGAAGGTTTGGATTTAGACCAAGGCGCTGGCGACCAAGGCTTGATGTTTGGGTACGCCTGCCGCGAAACGGCTTCGCTGATGCCGTTACCGATTTACTACGCGCACCGCGTCATGCAACGCCAAGCCGAAGTGCGCCGCGATGGCCGTTTGCCGTGGCTGCGCCCGGATGCGAAAAGCCAGCTCACGGTTCGTTACGTCGACGGCGTGCCGACGGAAATCGATACGGTGGTCGTCTCCACGCAGCACAGCCCGGACGTTTCCCACGCGCAACTCTCCGAAGCCGTGATCGAAGAAATCATCAAACCGGTATTGCCGAAAGAACTGCTCAAAACTAATACACGATATTTGGTTAACCCAACTGGGCGTTTCGTTGTCGGCGGCCCGCACGGCGATTGCGGCTTGACCGGACGTAAGATCATCGTCGATTCTTATGGCGGCGCGGCGCATCATGGCGGCGGCGCGTTTTCCGGTAAGGATCCCTCGAAGGTCGATCGCTCGGCCGCTTACGCCTTGCGTTACGTAGCGAAGAACATCGTCGCTGCCGGTCTCGCGGATCGTTGCGAAGTCCAAGTCGCTTATGCGATTGGTGTCGCTAAGCCCGTTTCCGTGATGGTGAGCACTTACGGCACGGGCAAAATTTCGGACGACAAAATCTGTGATTTGATCCAAAAACATTTCGATTTGCGCCCGAAAGGCATCATCCAGGCGCTCGATTTGCTGCGCCCGATTTACAGCAAAACGGCGGCTTATGGACACTTCGGCCGCGAAGAACCGGAATTTACCTGGGAATTGACCGACAAAGCAGATATACTGCGTGCCGAATCGGGTTTGAAAGGCGCACGGCCGACGTTGGCGGTTGCGTAAAATTTAGTTAGGGGTGGCGCAATGCCATCCCAGTTATCTACCTTGCTCTGAGGGGCGCTGCGACGGGGAAGTTTCAACACCTCGCCAGGCTCAGGGCTGCAAGGGTAAAGCTTCAACCGCGCTCATTCATTAACTTGAATGGAGAAATATTCTATGAACGCAATCCTCAAAAATGCCGCCCAGGACTACCACGTCGCCGATATGAAATTGGCCGACTGGGGTCGCAAAGAAATAAAAATCGCCGAGACTGAAATGCCCGGCCTGATGGCGATTCGCGACGAATTCGCCAAAGCTCAGCCGCTGAAAGGCGCGCGCATCACCGGCTCGCTGCACATGACGATCCAAACCGCGGTGCTGATCGAAACCTTACAAGCGCTCGGCGCGCAAGTGCGCTGGGCGTCGTGCAACATCTTCTCGACCCAAGACCACGCCGCCGCTGCGATTGCCGCAACCGGCACGCCGGTGTTCGCCTACAAAGGCGAAACGCTGGAAGAATATTGGGACTACACCCATCGCATTTTCGAGTGGGGCGACGGTGGATTTTCCAACATGATTTTGGATGATGGCGGTGACGCGACTTTGTTATTACACCTCGGCGCGCGCGCGGAAAAAGACGCTTCACTGATCGCCAAGGCCGGCAGCGAAGAAGAAAAATTCCTGTTCGCCGCGATCAAAAAAACCTTGGCGTCGCATCCGGGTTGGTATTCCAAACGCTTGGCCGCAATCAAAGGCGTGACGGAAGAAACCACCACCGGCGTGCATCGCCTGTATCAAATGCATAAGGAAGGCAAACTCGCCTTCCCTGCGATCAACGTCAACGACAGCGTCACCAAATCGAAATTCGATAATCTTTATGGCTGCCGCGAATCGTTGGTCGACGGCATCAAGCGTGCCACCGATGTAATGATCGCCGGCAAAGTCGCCGTCGTCGCCGGTTATGGCGATGTGGGTAAAGGCTCCGCGCAGGCATTGCGCGCGTTGTCGGCGCAAGTGTGGGTCACGGAAATCGATCCGATTTGCGCGTTGCAAGCGGCGATGGAAGGCTATCGCGTGGTAACGATGGATTACGCCGCCGATAAGGCCGACATTTTCGTTACGGCAACAGGCAACTTTCACGTCATCACCCACGACCACATGGCGAAAATGAAAGACCAAGCCATCGTTTGCAACATCGGCCACTTCGACAACGAAATCGACGTCGCAGGCGTCGAAAAGTATCAGTGGGAAGAAATTAAACCGCAGGTCGACCACATCATCTTCCCCGACGGCAAGCGCATCATCATGCTCGCCAAAGGGCGTTTAGTGAACTTGGGTTGCGGCACGGGCCACCCGAGCTATGTGATGAGTTCGTCGTTCGCGAATCAGACCATTGCGCAGATCGAGTTGTACGCCAATACGGCGAAGTATCCGGTGGGCGTTTACGTATTGCCGAAGCATCTCGACGAAAAAGTCGCGCGCTTGCAACTCAAAAAACTCAACGCCCAACTAACCGAGCTAACGGAAACACAAGCTGGCTACATCGGCGTGCAAAAGCAGGGGCCGTACAAAGCGGATCACTACCGCTACTAGGGCCGGACGGATCGAGGCGGTAAAGCGAACTTCGCATTTGCTGCCTCGATATTCTCAACCATCCTTGCCTATGTCATTGCGAGCTGCCTGTATTGGCGCGGCCGATACTGCTCATGGACCATGAACAGCGTAAACGTTGGCGTTGTAGGGTGGATCAAGCAACGCGGATCCACCGTGGCGAACATCGTTCGCCGATTTTTTTCGCCCATGGTGGATCCGCTGCGCGTGATCCACCCTACCTTTGAAGGTCGGGTCATGGAAAGCAACGCGAAGCAATCTTGTAGTTCCTGCGCCGGAAAAACAAGATTGCTTCGCGCTGCTCGCAATGACGCGAACTTTCTTGTCTGACATTACATCAAAAATGTAGAGTGCAAATATGGCCTCCTCCCGCCTCACCCCTCACCCTTCACGAACATTCAGTTTCGAATTCTTCCCGCCGAAAACCCCGGAGGGCGTCGAAAAACTTCGCGTCGTCCGCAAGCAACTCGCGCAGCTAAATCCAGAATTTTTCTCGGTAACCTTCGGCGCCGGCGGTTCAACGCAAGATCGAACGCTGGAAACCGTGTTGGAAATTCAGGCCGATGGCTCGAACGCCGCCCCGCATTTGTCTTGCATCGGCTCGACCCAAGAAAACATTCGCGCGATCTTGCAAAAATATCGCGCTAGCGGCATCAAGCACATCGTCGCGCTGCGCGGCGATTTGCCCTCAGGAACCTACGGCACCGGCGAGTTTCGTTATGCCAACGAGTTAGTCGAATTCATCCGCAAAGAAACCGGCGATCACTTTCAAATTGAAGTCGCGGCCTATCCCGAGTTTCATCCGCAAGCCCGCTCGGCGCAAGAAAATTTGCAGCACTTCAAACAAAAAATTGACGCCGGCGCGAACGCCGCGATCACGCAATATTTTTTCAACGCCGATGCGTATTTTAATTTTGTCGATGAATGCCAAGCGATGAATATCGAAATTCCCATCGTGCCGGGTATCATGCCGATCAATAATTTCAGCCAACTCGCACGATTTTCCGATGCGTGCGGCGCTGAGATTCCGCGCTGGATGCGCCTGAAAATGCAAAGCTACGGCGATGATGTCGCATCGATTCGTGCGTTTGGTTTGGATGTGATTTGCGCGCTATGCGATCGCTTATTGTCGCAAGGCGTGCCGGGATTGCATTTCTACACGCTCAATCAAGCGGGCACTACCAGCACGATTTGGCAGCGGCTCGGGCTTTAAGAGACATTGCCAGCAGGCTTATCCAGCTTGCCTCGTGGCACGGCATGGCCTGAGAGGCAGTATCCGCGCGCCTTCCAGCCAATTCATTCTCCAACGCTGAAGCGGCAGGTTTTAGGTTCAGCGAATTAAAACGATTTAGTGCCACCTCGGTTATAAGCGATGAGTGTGACAAAAGTCACACTTTTACCAGCGTCAAAAGTGTTAAATTGTCGTCAAGCGGTAACGACAAAGGACACACGCCATGAGTTTCCTTGCCTGGCTCCCGACGCTGTTGATGATTTGCCTTGCGCTGCTAATGTTCGGCCTGGGCTTGTCGCTCACCGTAGCCGACTTCGCGCGCCTAAAATCACATCCCAAAGCCGTGCTCATCGCGCTGGTTCTGCAAATTATCGTTCTGCCGTTGGTCTGTTACGCGCTGATCATTGCGTTTGGCATTGCGCCGATTGTTGCCGTCGGCTTGATGTTGCTCGCCGCCTCGCCCGGCGGCGTTTCGGCTAATCTGTTTAGCCATTTATTCGGCGGCAACGTCGCGATGAATATTTCGCTCACCGCGATCAATACGGTGCTGTCGATCGCCACGTTGCCGTTGATTGCAAATTGGGCGATTGCCACCTTCGCTAAAACCGGCCAGGTGGTGCCGATTCAATTCACTAAAGTGATCGAGGTGACGGCATTGGTTTTAATTCCGGTAATGATCGGCATGATCACACGCTCGCGTGCGCCGCGCTTTGCCGCGCGCATGGATAACCCGATGAAAATATTCTCGGCCTTGCTGCTGTTCGCGCTCGCCGTGCTGTCGATCGCGAAGGAATGGCGGCTTCTCACCGAATCGTTCGCGCAAATCGGCCTCGCTGTTATCGCTTTTAATCTCATCAGCTTGCTGGCTGGTTATTACGTGAGTCGTGCCAGTGGGCTCGACAAGTCCATATCCACCGCCATTGGCTTTGAAATCGGCATCCACAATTCCGCGCTGGCAATGTTCATCGCGCTGAACGTGCTGAACAACGTCCAGCTGGCGCTGCCGGCGGGGATTTATTCGGTGAGCATGTTGGTCACGGCGACATTGTTTGGATTTTTTGTATTGCGGCGGCGTGAGTCCCCACCTTTAGCGGCCGCCATCGCGGCAAAGTAATACTCCTTCCCCTTCAAGGGGAAGGTGGGGATTTAAGGGCGCGCTCGCGCAAACGCATCGTCAAACCCACCGGCGCCATCGTCAGCGATAGACGCTCTTGCGCCTCCAAACCATCGGGCGTGTCGACGCGTTCAATATCAAATCGTCCGAGCAACACCGCCATCGCCATCTTCATTTCCCGTAGCGCGAGGTAGCGGCCGGGGCAGATGCGCGGGCCGGCGCCGAACGGCATCGAGATGCGTTTCGCAGCGGTGGCTTCGAGTCCCGGCCCACCTTCGTTGAGCCAGCGTTCCGGTTCGAATTTAGCCGCGCGCGCGACGTGGCTCTCGCTGACGCTATCGCGCCGCATTACGCAAATGACCACGGTATTTTCGGTGATCTGAACATCGCCAATGGTCGTGTCGTACAGCGCCTGCATCGCCAGCTGCGTCGCCACCGGCTTAAGACGCATGGTTTCGTTCGCGCAAGCTTCGATGAAATCGAGCTTGCTCATTTGTTCGAGCGTTGGCGCGGCGGCGTTGCCGGCGATTTGCCGCACTTCTTGCGTAGCGCGCGCCAGCGCTTTGGGGTTACGCCACAGCAAATAAATCATCCACGCGACGGTGTTGGCGGTGGTGTCTTCGCCCGCTAGTAGCATGGTGAATACGTTACCGACGACTTGTTGATCATCGATGCCGCTATCGGGTGCATCGGCGGCGGCGATCATGGCTTCGAGCAAATTATGTGGGCGTTCGCGCAAGCCGCCGTCGGCCTGCATGCGCGCACGCGCTTGTTCGATGAAACCCGTCACGGCTGCTTTGACCTCGATGATGCTGCGCTCCAGTTGACGATCGGCGGATGAACGCCACCAGCGCCAAAACGGTAACGGCGACAACACTCGCCGCATCATCGCGGGAAGGATTTTGTCCAGATGTTTTTGAATGACATCTTCGTTCGATTCCAGCGTATTTACTTCCGCGCCAAACGCGAGCCCGGCGATGGTATCGACGGTGTAGCGCATCAGATCGGCTTGTAAATCGATCGCGCGGCCTTGCTGCGCGGCGCTCTGCCAGCGCCCGCCGAGGCGTTGCGCCACTTTCAACAACGACGGAAAATAATCTTTGACGTGAGCCGGATCAAAGCCTGCCATCACCATGCGCCGCTGGCTGCGCCAGACATCGCCGCTGGCGCCGAAGACGCCGGTCGGCAAACCCATTTCGTTCCAGATTTCATTCAGGCGCGCGGTGCGGCGAAAGCCGTCCGGGCGATCGCGCAAAATCGCGGCAATCACCGCATGGTCGCCGACAACGACAGCCGGGCGCTTACCCAGTTTTAGTTTGTAAAACGGCCCGTAGTCGCGACACCATTGCTCCAACTGCTGGTGAAAACGCGGCGTATCGATCTGCAAAAGATTGCCGAATACCGGCACGCCGCGTGGGCCGGGCAGATCGGCAACTCGGCGCAACGCCCGCGGTACCGAAGTAGAAGCCGTATTGGTTTCCATTGAGCCAACAATTTACCGCAATGTTGACGCTCAGTCGACTGCGCCACGAGGCTTATCACGCTTGCCTCCCAGCATGGCATGGCCTGCGAGCCACTATCCATGTGCCTCTCCAGGTAATGCCCCAAAACCCGTTGTTAGCGGCAATTGCCTTTTCCTGATTCCCGTATTAAAGTACGTGCGAATTGTGAATTCAGTATTCAATAACGTCGAACGCCTTCGGTTACTATGGAACCCAACGGATTGCTTGGCCGATTGCACTTACGCGACCTTTCGCGCGATCAGGCCACGCGCGCAGATTCCATGCTGCCGATCAACCACCAACTAAGAGGAGATTTTCAATGAATCAATATATCCGTCGACTGAGCGTATTAGTGGGAGCAACCGCCCTCGCCGCCACCGCATCGCTGACCTTCGGGCAGGAAAAAACCTTTAAGATTTATGGCATCGGCGCGAAGAGCGGCGTAGTTCGCATTTTCGGCTTAAACAGCGAAGCGGCAATGAAAGCCGCAGCCGCGGAAATCAACAAGGCCGGCGGCGTTACCCTGGGGGATGGCAGCAAAGCAAAATTGGTCATCGAATATCTCGATGACCGCTGCAGCCCCGAAGAAGGCATCAACGCCTTGCGTCGTATCGCGTCTCAACCCGACGCCGTGGTAGCCGTAGGCCCAACCTGCAGCAACGTTGCCGAGCCGGTGTTTGGTATTTTGCAAAAGAAAGTCGGCGACGCGGGCGATTCCGGATTACAGTTTCCGATTTTTACCGACGTCGCGGCCAAGGGTGGTCTGGCGTCGATTTCGCAATGGGCGTTTCGCAATGTTCCAAGCGAAGCGGCAATGTACAAAAGCTTGTTCGAGTGGTTGAAGGCCACCAAGACCGACGTCAAATCCGTTTGGGGTGGCGTCGAGAAAGACTTCGCGCACAGCAATGCCACGTTCAACGTCATGAAAGATAACGCCGGTAAAGCCGGATTTGAGGTGTTGGGCCAAAGCGAATGGCTGCTTGCCGACACCAGCTTCTCGACGCAAGTCCGCGAAATGAAACGCGCGAATGCCGATATGGTGATTATTTCCGCGCATCCCTTCACAACCTGCGGCGTATTAAAGGAAATGCAACGGCAGAATGTGAAGCCTAAGTTACTCGTTGGATTAACCAGCTCGTCCAGTATGGAAACCCTCAATGGCTGCGCGCAACAAGCAGAAGGCATGATCATCCCGACCAGCTTCGCGCCGGTTACGCCGGAGGCAAAGCACGCTGCCGATGCGTTGCAAGCAATGAATGCCAGCATGGATTTGCACAACGCGGGCGCTTGGGAAAACATCTTTACCTTGAAAACCTTGATCGAAAAACAAAAGATCATGGGCCGTCCGGAGACCGTGCTGGAGGACCGCCAAAAGATGCGTGAGGGCCTGGCGAATCTAAAAGAAACGGAAGGTTTGCTGGGTAAGGTCGGCCGCACTAACGATCGCGAAGCGATTAAGCCATTCCTATTTGTGCACGCCAAGGGCGCAAAGTGGGAAGTGGCTCACACGCCTAAGTAAGCAAGGAATCGAACACTCCCCGAAGTTCGTGTAAATGACTCTGATCGATTTCGTCGATTTCGCGCAGTCGCTTATCGACGGCGTGTTGTTTGGCACGACCTATGCGCTAATCGGTATCGGTTTTACGCTGATCTTCGGGGTGATGCATAAGATTAATCTCTCCTACGCGGCCGCCTCGATCGGGGCCGCGTATTTGAGTTTATTGGTCGTTCAATCGGTTCCCGCGCCGATTGTTTATATCGCCTCGGCGCTGTTCGGCGGCATACTCGGCGCGCTGATCTACTTCATCTGCTTTCGTTTTTTGCCGCTCAATGCGCCGTTGGCAACGCTGATGTCAACGGTCGGCATGTTGTTACTGGTAGAAGAGTTAATCGTCCACGCGACGGCTGGCATGCCGCAAAATTTTCCAGCGATGTTTACCGATGCGAACTTCGAGCTCGGACCGTTTTTTATTCGTGGCGACCTATTGTTCGTATTCGCACTCGGCTGCGTGACAATGGTGTCACTGACATTAATCCTAAAAAAGACTCGGCTTGGTCTAGCGACCCGCGCTGTCGCACAGCAGCCCGTTGCCGCACAACTCTGCGGCATGAGCGTGAATGCGACTAACGCGAGC
>JANOGO010000401.1:0-3054 GCA_031406045.1 Pseudomonadota bacterium | reverse complement strand
CCCTTTATGATGCCAATATTAAATCCGGGACCGGCACTCCCAAGGTTGGCCGCCACGGCGCCGATATTGTTATTGGGGCCACCGGTATTGAAGTTTGTCCCACCAACGCCACGTACGCTGGAGTCATTTGCTCCGCTTAAGTCCTGCCACTGAATGCCGAATTCCGATGCCTTGTTGGTCGAGACTTCCACGATCAGCGCTTCAACGAATACTTGCGCGCGGCGCGCGTCCAGCTTATCGATCACACCGCGCAGGCCGTTGTAAACATAATCCGGCGCAACAATGACTAAGCTATTCGTTGCGGCATAGGCTTGGATGGTGCCGCCGCCGGATGTTTGCGGAATATTAACGATTGCAGCGGCAACGGATTGCGCGCCGGGTTGGCCCGGAACCGGCTGCGCAACGGGTTGCGGAATCGGCTGGGAATTGCCGCCACCGGCGCCGCCGCCTAAAATACCGCGCAACGTTTCGGCCACTTTAACCGCCTCGGCATTACGCAGATACACTACTCGAATATTGCCCGTTTCGCTGGTTTCCACGTCCAGGCTTTCGACCAGTTTGCGAACCTTGGCGATGGTCGCTTGATTTTCGGCACGGACGATTAAGCCGTTAATGCGCGCGTCCACCGCGAGCGCGAGTTTGGGCTGGCCACCAGGAATATTTTGTTGCGCGCCGGCTTCCGGCATCAGGCGCGGCAGGAGTTGCGATATCTCGATCGCCGACGCATATTTCAAACGAATCACATCGATTTCTGTATTCGGCGCGACGTCGATCGACTGAATAATTTTGTCGATGCGTCTTAAGTTTTCCGCGTAATCGGTAATAACCAAGGTATTGTTATTCGGGTAAGCGTTGATAACGTTATTCGGCGCGATCAATGGACGCAACACCGGCAATAATTGCGCCGCCGATTCGTATTTCAGCGCGAACACTTGCGTGATCATTTGATCGCCCTTTAACTTGCTTGGGCCTTCGATCGTCGGCGTATTGTTTAACTTGGCATCGGCTTCGGGAATGATCTTGATCACGCCGGGGCCTTCGACAGCGGTGAAACCTTGCAAGCGTAACGCCGATAGCAGAATCGGATAAACCAAATCTTTATCGACCGGGTTGGCGGAAATAATATTGACTGTACCGGTCACGCGCGGATCGAGGATAAAATTCTTGCCGGTAATCAGGCTGACGCTTTTCACCACCGATTGGATATCGGCGCCGACGAAATTCAGCGTGACCTTTTCGCGGTCTTTGGATTTATCGGCGGCAAGCGTCGCCAACGACAGTGCGAAAAGGGTGATGCACAGGAGCCGCGAAAAAGTTGCGCGCATAAGCAATGTCATCTCTTATTGACGGATATTGTAGTTAAGCTGCAATGGCGTCCCGGCACGCAAGCCTTCCACTTTGACTTGTCCGACTTGTCCGAAGTGCTGATACAGGCGCATTAAGTCGGCTTGAGAATTCACCGGCACCCCATTCAGCGAACGAATTACATCGCCATCCAGCAGTCCCAGCTTTTGCAATAGGCTTCCCGGCGCGGCTTCTTGCACGGCGACACCGCCGCCCGGATTGTCCTGCACTCGGCCGACGTTGGTGAGTTGTCGTGGATCCTGCAGAGCCGATTGCAGCTCGCCCCGCGATAGCGCCGATGTGTTTTGATTCAATGATTGTACATTAAGTCGAAATTGCGAGGGCAGCGCCGGCATTCGCGGCATCGCCTGGGCCGGGTTTTGCGCCATCGCCATGCCCGGCGCGCCGGGCCCTCCCGCGTTCTCGAATTCGAGTTTTTCGATTGCGCCATTGCGCTTGATCAGCACATGGCGCGCGAACACGCCATCGAGCATCGCACCGGGAATGATTTCCGTGCCAACGCGCACCGGCTGATCTTTGCCGTCGACATTCAAAATCGCAAAGGCCGGAAACGGCGGCAACCCGGCGAACACGCCCTTGAGCTTGGCGTTGAGCGGGCTCGCGACAATCACCGGTGCGGCTGCTGCGACTTCCGTTGCCGGTTCGCCGAACAAATGCCGCGCAACGATTTCGCCGACGGAAAATTGCGGCGCTGCCGATAGCTGTTGCATCGCATCGGTTTGCGATGCTTTCGGGCGTGGCCAAAATATCCAAGTCCAATTCGCCAGCAGCCAGCACAGCAACAGCAATAAAGCGAAGCTGGTGAGGCCGATCCAACGGCGCGACAGCCAGTTGGCCGGCCACGCGAGCACGGCCGGCAGCTTTAGCTCGGCCATCTTTCCCGCGTTTGCAAACGGCGCTGTTTCAAGCAGCGATTAATCATTTTGAAAGAGCCTTGAATCAATGACTTAAGTGATTTTCCAAGTATAGCATCAGGTTCTAACAAAACACCCGCGTTAACCGTAGTCTAAATTGAGGTGCGCCAGGAGGCAGGCGGGGTGCGGCTTCCAAGGCGCCCGTGCTTGGGAGGCAAGCGGGGAGCGCGTCGTGGCGCATGCCTTAAAATAAATTACGTCGCAAAATGGCAACAGAATCGCGCCGCCCGTGTAGAATTCCTACATCGCGCGATTCGCGCATTCAACCAACGCAATCACCTGGAGGGGACATCATGGCAGACAAAAAGGACAAAAAATCGAAGAACGAGTATCGCAGCATCGAATGGTTCGGCCGCCCGAATCGCGACAGCATGGTGCATCGCTCGTGGATGAAAAATCAGGGCTTGCCGCATCACCTTTTCGATGGCCGCCCGGTCATCGGCATCTGCAATACCTGGTCGGAAGTTACGCCATGTAACGCGCATTTTCGCGACATCGCCGAGTATGTGAAAAAAGGCGTGTACGAGATGGGTGGCTTTCCGCTGGCGAGCCTGAAACAGGTCAAATACTGGCCGCCGATTGGCCGCGTAGACAACGTCTATGGCGACCGCAACCTGTTTTGCAGTTGCGTGCCGATAGCCGACTACGCTTGAGGAAAAAGACCCGCAGGCCTCGGATCAAAGATCCTTGCCCGCCGCGTGGCAGGCCGCGATGAAGCCGAACGTCATCGCCGGCCCAAGTGTGATGCCACCACTGGGGTAGTGGCCGCCCATCA
>JANOGO010000376.1:0-3265 GCA_031406045.1 Pseudomonadota bacterium | reverse complement strand
CGACGAGCAGGCCCTTGGGGCGTTTTACGATGTAACGGTGAGCCGCGTCTATGGCTTAGCGCTGCGGATTGTGCGCCAGCGGGAAGCGGCGGAAGAAGTGGTCGAAGATGTTTTTATGCAAGTGTGGCAGCAAGCAAATCGCTTCGATGCCTCGCGCGGGAAGCCGCTCACCTGGCTGTTGACGATTTGCCGCAGCCGAGCGCTCGATTTTTTGCGACGTGACGATGAAGCGATGCCCCATCCCGAGCCGGAAACCCTGGTTAATGAGCGATCCGACGAACGCGCCAATCCGCCAGAGATGCTGTTGGCACTGGAACGAAATACTCGGCTTTACGCGGCGCTCGAAAGTCTGATCCCGGTTCAACGCCAATTGTTGGCGCTGGCTTTTTTTCGCGGCATGACCCATCAGGAAATGGCCGATCACACGCAAATCCCCTTCGGAACGGTGAAATCCCACGTTCGCAAAGCCTTGGATAAAATGCGCGAACAACTCGGTGAAAAAATTTACGATTAAAGAAAATGAAAACGAAAACTGATAGTGAACTTGATTCCGACTTGATGGAATCACTCGCCCAGGCGATGGCGCCGATTGAACCTTCACCGGCGCGAAAAGCCGTGATGCGCGATCGAATACTGAAGCGCGTTGCGGC
This sequence comes from Pseudomonadota bacterium, assembly GCA_031406045.1. Classification (GTDB taxonomy): domain Bacteria; phylum Pseudomonadota; class Gammaproteobacteria; order Burkholderiales; family JALYOK01; genus JALYOK01. The sequence goes on along the minus strand of JANOGO010000376.1, from coordinate 2,615 downwards.
CGAAAAAGTAACACCCGCGCAGTCGCACCTCACAGTTCACCTGAGCAACGAAGGTTGGGTCGACGTGATGCCCTTAATCAAAATGAAAACTTTGTTCGAATCCGACGACGGCAAAGGTGTGCTGTTCCGCTTCCAACCAGGCGCACGTTTACCCGCACATGAGCACAGCACGGATGAAGAATGCGTCGTGCTCGAAGGCGAATTGCGCATCGGCGACGAAATTGTTCGATCCGGTGATTTTCACCTCGCACGCCGTGGCATTCCCCACGGCGATCTCACCTCGCCGAGCGGCGCGTTGTTTTATATTCGCACCGGCGCCAGCTTTAAATTTACGCCCGTTCGCGCTTAGCTAATTTACATCGCGGGCGTTTAATCGTTGACTGACAGCTCGCTCGAATCAGCGCCGTGGTGGCTACCTGGCGGTCATTTGCAGACGCTCTATAGCGCGCTGTTCGCGCCACTTCCCAAGGTCGACTACCGGCGCGAAATTTGGGACACGCCCGATGGCGACATCATCGCTGCCGACCAAGTGGCGGGGCCGGGCGATGCGCCGCTAGTCGTCCTGTTCCACGGCTTGGAAGGCGGCGCGCAAAGCCACTACGCGCGCAGCCTGATGGCGGAAATTCATCGGCGCAGTTGGCGCGGCATCGTGCCGCATTTTCGCGGCTGCGGCGGTGTGCCGAATCGCTTGCCGCGCGCTTATCATTCCGGCGATACCATCGAAATCGAATGGATGTTGCGGCGTGCTCTATCCATCGCAAACGGCGCGCCGTTATTCGCGGTGGGCGTATCGTTAGGCGGCAACGCGCTGTTGAAATGGGCGGGCGAACGCGGCAGCGAAGCGCGCAAAAGCGTAAAAGCGATCGTCGCGGTTTCGGTTCCCTATGAGCTAGCGGCAACAGGCGATCATCTAGCGGTTGGTATTAATCGCATCTACACCTGGAATTTTTTGCGCACGCTGAAAGCCAATTCGCGCGCGAAACTTTCGCGCTTCCCCAAACTTTTTGATGAAGCTGCGATGCAAAGCGCGCGCAATATGCGCGAGTTCGACGACGCCGTCACCGCACCGCTACACGGTTTCAAAAATGTCGACGACTACTGGATGCGCGCAAGCAGCAAGTCCGCGCTGCTAAACATTCGCGTACCGACGCGCTTGATCCACGCGCGCAACGATCCCTTCACACCCGAGCATATTTTGCCGACCGCGAACGATGTTTCCGATCAAATCAGTTTCGATTTCAGCGTAACGGGCGGGCATGCAGGCTTCGTATCGGGGCCGTTTCCCGGTCGGATGGAAAAACTATCGAATAAAATCATTGGCTTCATTGGTCAACAACTTGTGTAGTGCTTCACTCTTTTTGCAACTTATCTACCATGATACGAGTGAAAACCTACTTCCCCTTCAAGGGGAAGGCTGGGAAGGGGATGGGTTTGACGCAAGCCGAATTCTCCCTTCCCTGCCCTTGGAATAAAGGAAAGCCTCGCTAATTCTGAAGCGCTGCACTAGCAATTGAGTAATGGGATTAAGCCAATCCTATAGAATTGCGGTAATCAGATTTTCCGATTTAGGAACCGTTATGAATCTTAAGAATGTGATGATGCTAACGTTTGCCGCTTGGACCATAATCGGCTGCAGCGGCAAGCAAGTTTACGAAGGGATACAAGCTGGAAATCGCGGCCAGTGCGAAAAATATGTCGAACCGGAACGAACCAAATGTTTGGAAGCAACGAACAAATCGTTTGAACAATACCAACGGGAACGTGGCAAAGAAAAATCGTAATGGCGACGATAAAACTATTTGAGTATCGGCCGATGAATCGCTTAACTGAGGGCTAGTCGCCAATCAATGGGGCACACCCCCCTTGTCGTAGCGACTCTCGGCCTTTCGGTACGATAATCGCAAGTGCGTTGGCGTCCCGCCATGATCCGACGATCGAGTTCGCTACCAAAGCTGAGCCCTGATGTATATTATAGTAATATACTACGATGATCGATCTAATCAAGATCATTGGGTTCGACTGGGACGACGGAAATGCTCGGAAGAACGAAAAACACCAGGTCTTCGTCGCGGAATCCGAGCAGGTATTTTTTAATGCGCCCCTACTCTTGCTGGCAGACACGAAACACAGTGATCGAGAATCGCGCTTTCACGCGCTGGGCAAGACCGACCAGGGGCGCCTGATACACCTAGCGTTCACGTTGCGGGATGCGGGCGCGAAGATTCGGGTGATCTCATCCCGAGACATGCACCGAAAGGAGCGAGTAATTTATGAGCAAGCAGCCTAAAGCCGTACCGAAATTCGCCAGTGAGGCTAAAGAACGAGCCTTCTGGGAAACACACGATTCGACCGAATATCTGGATTGGAGCAAGTCCCAGAAGGCTGTGCTACCCAATCTGAAACCGACCACGAAGACGATCTCGTTGCGCCTGCCGCAGCATCTCCTGGATTCGCTCAAAGCGGCGGCTAACGCCCGTGATGTTCCCTACCAGTCACTTATCAAGGTTTGGCTGCATGAAAAGCTTCGTAGTCAATGAACCAGCGTTGAACTCCAGTTCATGTGGTCGCCGACCGGCGCTTGCGGCCGATTGCTGCCGCCCACGCATTTCCCAGCA
>JANOGO010000358.1:0-3466 GCA_031406045.1 Pseudomonadota bacterium | reverse complement strand
GGCGGTAATGTCTGCATCGCTGGGGTTCTTGTTTTGGGCCAACAATGCTGCTGCCGACATCATTTGGCCGGATTGGCAGTAACCGCACTGCACCACGTCCAACTCAAGCCAAGCTTTTTGCACCGGATGGTTGCCACCGAGACCTTCAATTGTTGTGATTGCCTTGCCTGCCACCGCTGAAACCGGCGTTACGCAGGCGCGTGTTGCCACGCCGTCAACGTGCACCGTGCAGGAACCGCATTGCGCCATGCCACAACCGAATTTCGTGCCGGTCATGCCTAACGTGTCGCGAATCACCCACAGCAAAGGCGTATCTGGCGATACGTCGGCGCTGTGCGACGATCCATTCACTTTGAGACTAATTGCCATTTAAGTTCTCCTTTGAAATGAACTACTTTTATTGCTCTTTGTGAAACAAGACTCACAACACAAACGGGTTATGATCCTTTGAAGTCAGGCGCGACCAAAATTGGAAATTAACGCGGCTGCTCTCCTCCCTCTGACATCCCGAATTGCATTAAAGTTTTAAACCTTGCGAAAGTTAAATGGGCAAGATCGGCACAGTTAACTTTGAGGGTGGGATATCGAAAGATTCAACCACTATGATACTCTGAACCGAGGCCGGAGTGTCAAGCGCATCGCTTTGTTTTTGCGGGTAACATTGCAATCTAATGGCGGCAATCTTCGTACTGCGATTGCGTAACCTGCCGGCATTATTACCGCCGCTAATAGTGCTTGGCTTATACTCTATGCTGTCTCTTGCATTAACTTTACTTCGCAACATATTGAAATAATGAAATTCTTAACTCCGAGTGATGCCGAGCGGGCATTCTATGAATCATTTGAAATCGGCGAAATCACGGCAATGATGGCGGTGTGGTCGAAAGACGATGACGTCACTTGCATCCACCCCCATGGCCCGCGACTGATCGGGCGTGGCGCAATCGAAGCGAGCTGGCGCGAGATTCTGAATGGCCGTATCGGCCTTCGGGTTCAGTTGACCGAAATTCACGAGTTTGTCGACCAAGCGTTAACGGTTCGAATTTTGTACGAAAATTTGTGGGTGCCCGGAGAAAACGCGCCGCGACCGCCGATTATCGCCACCAACGCCTATCGTTACAGTAAGCGCGGCTGGCATATGGTGCTGCATCACGCCAGCCCCGTGCCGCAAGATGAGCCGGGAAGCCCGCGCACGGCGGTGTTCCATTAGTTGCAATTCACAGGCAGACAGCGTCGCGTCAACGCTTTAGAATATCGCTTTTACCAAAGAAAATTCCATGAATTTCCTCGATCAATTTAACTTGAATGGCAGCGTCGCGCTGATTACCGGCGGTTCGCGCGGCTTGGGTTTAGAAATGGCCACCGCACTTTCTCAAGCCGGCGCAAAAGTCGCGCTGATGGCGCGGCGCGAGAAATATTTTGACGAAGCGCGCGTCGAATTGCCCGGCGCGCACTGCGTGCTCGGCGATGTCAGCAGCGAGGCTGACGTGCAGCGCGCCGTCGCCGAAACCAAACAGAAGCTCGGCGAGATTTCGATTTTGATCAACGCCGCCGGGACCTCCTGGGGCGCGCCGGCAATCGAAATGTCCGCCGAAAAATTCCGCGAAGTAATGCAAGTTAATGTCGATGGCACGTTCTACGCCTGCAAAGCGTGCGCGCCGGATATGATCAAAGCCGGTTATGGCAAGATCATCAACATCGCCTCGATTGCGGGAATTATCGCCGAGCCGCCGGAAATTCTCGACGCGGTCGGCTACAGCGCCAGCAAAGCCGCGGTGATTATGTTGACCAAAGATTTAGCCGCGAAATGGGGCCGCCATGGCCTGCGCGTTAACGCCATTGCGCCAGGATTTTTTCCGACAAAAATGACGGAAAAAAATCTACCGAAAATCGAGCAACTGATCAACGCGCGCACGCCGCTCGGCCGCGCGGGGAAGGCCGGTGAAATTGGCGCCGCTGCGTTATTTTTGGCCAGCGCTGCATCGAATTATGTGACCGGCCATATTCTTGCGGTGGATGGCGGAACAGTTATTTAGGCATTGCCACGAGGCACCATCCATGCGGCTCTCCAGGCATGCATGCCGCAGAGCAAACTAGCGTACTGCGTCGGAATGAACACCACTTCCCTCCCCTTCAAGGGGAGGGCCAGGGTGGGGATGGGTTTGCGCGGCGACCCCCCCCATCCCTCAAGGCCAGTGGCTACCCTCCGGCCATGGGGTTGGGTTGTTGTTTAGCTTGACCGCAACCCATCCCTATCCCCGCCTTCCCCTTGAAGGGGAAGGAGCTTTCGCGTCGTATCGTGGTAACGTGCATTGGCGAGTCAAAAAATTAATGTGAGGGATTGAATATGTCAGAAAAATTTCTAAGCGGCCGCGTTGCCGTAGTTACCGGCGGCCGCCGCGGTTTGGGCAAAGCGATGGCGCTCGCGCTCGGTGAGGCCGGCGCCAAGCTCGCGTTGGTCGATCACGAATCATCCGCTGACGCCGCAAATGAAGCCAAAGCTAAAGGCATCGAAGCGAAAAGTTTTACTTGCGATGTCAGCAATGCAAAGAACGTCGAAGCCAGCGCCAAAGAAATCATCGATCATTTCGGCAAGGCAAATATTTTGATCAACGCCGCCGGCATCGTCATCCGCAAAACCACCAGCGATCTTTCTGTCGATGAATGGGACCGCGTCATCGGCATTAATCTTTCCGGCGCGTTCTATTTTTCCAAAGCCTTGATCCCGCACATGCGCGGCCAAGGCTATGGCCGTATTATCAATATTTGCTCGGTGATGGCCCATGTTTCAACCGCCGATCGCGTCGCCTACAATGCCAGCAAAGCCGGCCTGCTCGCGATGACCAAAGCACAAGCGCTGGAACTCGCGCAAGACAACATCACCGTAGTCGGCATCAGCCCCGGCGCATTCTCCACCGACATGACCGCCGCGCTGCGCGCCGATCCGGCCCGCAACGCCACCTTCATGGACGCCACACCGATGCGCCGCTGGGGCGAGCCGGACGAGATCGGCAAGTTAGCGCGCTACATTTGTTCGCCCGATGCGGGCTATATCACCGGCACCGACATTGTCATTGATGGCGGTTGGTTGGCAAGTGGGGTTTAGCGCAAAGCAACGGGACCTACACTGACGTTCGTGAAAGTCAAAGAACTAATCGCGTTGCTCGAAGAGGATGATTGGGTTATGGTTCGGACAAAAGGTAGTCATCGCCAGCTTCATCACTCCGGCAAGACGGGGACCGTTACGGTTTCAGGAAAGTTAAGTGTGGATATTCCGATCGGCACGCTTAGCAGCGTGCTAAAGCAGGCTGGTTTGAAGAAATAGGAGGCTGGATCATGCGTTATTTGGTTGTTGTCGAGGAAGGTCCAAATTCGTTTGGCGCTTATGTACCGGACTTACCGGGTTGTGTAGCAGTAGGCGAAACTCGGCAAGAAGTGCTCGCGCAAATTCAGGAAGCCATTGAGT
>JANOGO010000350.1:0-27842 GCA_031406045.1 Pseudomonadota bacterium | reverse complement strand
CCCAGTATCCAGTACGAAATGATGGTGGCGCCGTTCATCGACGAAGTGACGGGCATCGAGGACATATACAGCCTCAACAACTATTACACACAGAGCGTGACCCATCCCCACCTTAGTCCTCCCCTTGAAGGGGAGGAATTCCACTGTGTCATTCCCGCGCAGGCGGGAATCCATTTGGCCGTTCAAAGTCAACATGGATTCCCGCCTGCGCGGGAATGACACCGATGAATTGGTTACGTTTTCTTATCGAGCTTAAGCGCCGCCGAATTCATACAGTAACGCAACCCCGTCGGCGCCGGACCATCCTCAAACACGTGACCCAAATGCGCATCGCAGCGGCTGCACAACACTTCGGTGCGGCGCATGAAAAAACTATTGTCTTCGTTTTCTGCGACGCTATCAGGCGATAACGGTTGCCAATAACTCGGCCAACCGGTGCCGGAATCGAATTTGGTTTCGGAACTAAACAACGGATTGCCGCAGCAAATGCCATTGTAAATACCAGGCTCTTTGCTGTCGTGATATTCGCCCGAGAACGCCGGCTCGGTGCCGTGTTTGCGCGCGACTTTGTATTGCATCGGCGTCAACATCGCCGCCCATTCTTTGTCGGATTTGATGACTTTGTCGGACATGAAATTTGGGAGCTAGGATTTAGAAAAAAAATTACCCGCGGCGCATCGAGTCGAAGAAATCATTGTTGCTCTTGGTGGCTTTGACTTTATCGAGCAGGAATTCCATCGCTTCGAGGTCGTCCATTGGATAGAGCAATTTTCTGAGCACCCAAATCTTTTGCAGGATCTCTTTTTCAATCAGCAATTCTTCGCGGCGCGTGCCGGAACGATTAACGTTGATGGCGGGATAAATACGTTTTTCCGCCATGCGCCGGTCGATATGAATTTCCATATTGCCGGTGCCTTTGAACTCTTCGTAAATCACGTCGTCCATGCGCGAGCCGGTTTCGATCAGCGCGGTGGCGATGATGGTCAGCGAACCACCTTCTTCAATATTGCGCGCCGCACCGAAGAATCGTTTCGGCCGCTGCAACGCATTGGCATCAACACCGCCGGTCAACACCTTGCCGGAAGCCGGGACGACAGTGTTGTAAGCGCGCGCCAAGCGCGTGATCGAGTCGAGCAGAATGACCACATCTTTTTTGTGCTCAACTAAGCGCTTGGCTTTTTCGATCACCATTTCTGCGACTTGCACGTGGCGCGTGGCCGGCTCATCGAAGGTCGAGGCGACGACTTCGCCTTTCACCGTGCGCGTCATCTCAGTCACTTCTTCCGGGCGCTCATCAATGAGCAATACCATCATATGCACTTCGGGATGGTTAGCGGTGATGGAATGAGCGATGTGTTGCAGCATCACGGTCTTACCGGCTTTCGGAGGTGAGACGAGCAAACCGCGTTGACCTTTGCCGATCGGCGCGACGATGTCGATGATGCGGCCGGTGATGTTTTCCTCCGCCTTGATATCCCGTTCCAGCTTAAGCGGTTCAGTGGGGTGTAGCGGCGTTAAGTTCTCGAAAAGAATTTTTCCTTTTGAGACTTCCGGCGCTTCGCCGTTAACGGTGTCGACTTTGACCAACGCAAAGTAACGCTCGCCATCTTTCGGGATGCGAATCTCGCCTTCGATCGAATCGCCGGTGTGCAGATTAAAGCGGCGAATTTGCGACGGGCTGACGTAAATATCGTCGGGGCTGGCGAGATACGAAGTGTCGGGCGAGCGCAAAAACCCGAAGCCATCCTGTAGCACCTCCAGCGTACCTTCGCCAAAAATACTCTCGCCGCGTTTCGCTTGATTTTTCAGCAATGCGAAGATAAGTTCTTGTTTACGGAGGCGATTGGCGCCGTCGATTTGATTCTCGACGGCCATGTTGACCAGCTCGGTTACATGGTGGGTTTTTAAATCTGATAGGTGCATGCGAATTGACCGCTTATGGGTTCAAAAGGGAAAAAATTGGGGAAAAGAGAACAGGGACCAGACAGACTTGCTGTCTGCCTGACGCCTGCAGACCTGCTTTGAATTAGGACAATACTGAGTTTAGATGCTGCTGTCAATAAAAGCGGAAAGTTGCGATTTGGATAACGCGCCGACCTTTTGCGCTTCCACGCTGCCGTTCTTGAATAACATCAGGGTCGGAATGCCGCGCACGCCGAATTTACGCGGCGTATCTTGATTCTCGTCGATGTTTAGCTTCATTACTTTAATCTTACCGGCATATTCTTTCGCCACTTCGTCCAGAATCGGCGCGATGCTCTTGCACGGCCCGCACCACTCGGCCCAATAGTCGACCAACACGGGCGTGTCGGAATTCAACACATCGGCTTGAAAACTGTCGTCGGTTACTTTGTGAATATGTTCGTTCATACTGAATCCTCGGGAAATGAAAAAACGACACCGAATCGCTATGTTACTGCTATTCGGTTTACTGATGGACTTAAGTTGGGACCATGCTAACGAATTTCAAGGAGATTGGGAAGCGCGTATTTTTTTGCCTTTCCACGCTGGAAATAAATGCCTGGCACGCCGCGAGGCCCAAGGCCAGCCTCTGGCTCGCTGGTCTGGCGTGATATTTTGCGGCGCGGATTCGACCATCGTCATCGTGGTGCGGTAACCGGCTCCTTCCCCTGCAAGGGGGAGGCTCGGACGGGGTGGCCTTGGGCCAGGGGGATGGGTTAAGTCATTGTATCTAACCAAACCCATCCCCACCCTAGCCCTTCCCTTGAACGGGAGGGAAATGTCACCGTTGTCATTCCCGCGAAAGCGGGGATCCATGGTGACTTTGAACGGCCCAATGGATTCCCGCCTACGCGGGAATGACAACTAAATATGAATGGCGCTTAAACTGCATATCAAATCGCCAACGTCATAAACACGCTATTCGGATCGTCAGCGTAAATCCCAAACGGCAAACAATACTCAAACCCAAAGCTCGAATACAATTTTATAGCTGGCTCGAAAAACACCATTGAGCCCGTCTCCAAACTCAAACGGCGGCAGCCGCGACGATTAGCTTCCGCGATAATATGTCGGAGCATCGTCGACGCGACACCGCGCCGCAAATATGCTCGCGCAGTTCGCATCGACTTGATTTCGCCGTGATTGCCATCGAGTTTCTTCAGCGCGCCGCAGCCCGCCAACGCCGATCCATCCCAAATCGTCCAGAATGTGATATCCGGTTTGCGCAAACCTTCGAGATCCAGTGCGTGACAGCTTTTCGGCGGCGAAACTTGCGCCATTTCATTCAGATGCTCATTCAAAAGCACAATGATTTCGGAACCTCTGAGATCGTCTATTCTAATGTTCATCGCTATGCTAGTTAATTATTTGAAATTTGAAGGTTCGTCGAGCTTACAGCGTCAGGAATTCCAACAACGACCGTGCCAATGCTGCAGGCTGCTCCTCCGGAATCCAATGCCCCGCTCCCTCGACAATTCCACCACGCACATTGTGCGCCACGCGCTGACACGATTCCACCACTTCCATCCGCCGTCCCCAACCACCCGCGCCGCCGAGCGCCAGCACCGGCATCGCCAATTTGCCATCGCGCTTGAGCAGCGCTTCATTTTGCGCGATGTCGACAGGAATATTCCGGTAATACTCAAAGCCTGAGCGCAGCGCGCCGGTCTGGGAATAGACGCGCAGATATTCTTTGAGCGCATCGGGCGAAATCGCATCGCGGCGTGCGCCGTAATTTTCGTAAAACCAACCGAGGTAAATATGCTCGCGCCCTTCGATCAATCGCTCCGGCATCTCCAACGTTTGATGAAAGCCATGATGCCAGCGCTTGCCGCCTTGGCTGATGTTAGCAGTGCCATCACCGGGAATCGACACGTCGATAATCGCGAGGCGCTTTACCGCATCGCGATGCTGCGCCGCCAATGAAAACGCCACCGGCCCACCCCAATCGTGGCCGGCGAGAAAAAATTTTTCGTAACCAAGTTTGCCGTTTACCAATTCCCAAACGTCGTTTGCAATGGTCGCAGAATCATAGCCATCTCGCGGCCGCGAAGTATCGCCTAGGCCGCGCAAATCCGGCGTTATGACGCGAAATTTTTTCGACAACTCGGGAATCAATTCACGCCATTCGTACCAAGTCTGCGGCCAGCCATGCAGCAATACCAGCGGCTCGCCGTCACCGGCCGTAACGTAATGCATACGAATTTGCGATAGGTAGGCAAAGTGATGGCGTAGCTCAGTCATTGAAAAATCCGAATGGAAAGGTTGGAGAGTCGAATTCTAATATGCCTTGCCAGGAAGCGCACCCACGCTTGCTCGCGGCACGGCATGCCTGGAGAGGCCCACCCCTATTGCCTCGCAGCCATGCAGTGCATAAAACCGCTTAATGATTTTTTTCGTACGTTACAATGATGTTAACGAATTACGTTAAAACGTTCACATGAAGATCGACAAGTACGAATCCGACATTACCAAATTCATCCGCGACTTGCTGGAAAAAAACCCTGCAATCAAAGAAGACCAGAAAAAAGCGCGCGCCATGTGGTGGGATAAAACCTTGGATTTGAAAGAATTGAAGCGTCAGCACGAATCGGAAATTGAGCGGACGAGCTATGTTTATTACGATACGGCAATTGAGCCGGAAGTGAAAAAATAATCCCGCTGTCATTCCCGCGAAGGCGGGAATCCATTTGGCTGTTGGTTTGCGATGGCTCTATGGATTCCCCGCCTTCGCGGGAATGACAGATGGAGCAGTTATCGAAATTTCAAGACGTCGTTTGATTTTCAGGCTCAAGCGATGCCACAAATGCGGCGCGCCGCAACAACACATCCCTCGCATGTTGCATGTCAGCTTTATCAAGCTCTTCTAAAAACTGAATCTCGCCTTGCGACATGATGGCGACCGGCACACCCTGGCGATAGAGCAAACGATTGTTGCTGATCGCCGCGAGCTTGTCGCCCGGCGTGATGATGCCGACGAGATTCAGCGGATCGGCGCCGCTGACCGCAGCCCAGTCAATCTTTTCTGCGTTACGCCTGATATCACGCAAACTCTCTACCGCCTCCGGCAACGCAAACTGCTCGCCGCTCATGCCGGCGACGAAACGCCCACCGCGTATTTCGCCGCGCGCTTCTAATCGGCGCAAACATCGGAGCACGTCGCGCCACGGCGGCAGGCTTGCGCTTTCGCGTGCGAGCAGACGCCAGAACACTACGCCGTAACGCTTCAGCAAGGTGCGCGCGACATGTTCAATCGCGGCGGCATGTGCCTCGCCATCCGGCGCGGAAACATTGCGTCGAAGCAACGACCACCGTCCTGCATCTTCAATTCCAAAAATTGCGCTGCGGCGTTTGCGGCCGGTGGAGCCGAATGGTTTGCGCTTATGCGTGGGCATGATGAGGGCGCGCAAGCCGCCGAAGCTATCGGCGTTAACGCGGCCGGATGCGACTAATTCGCCTAGCGCCGCCTCCGCTTGAGTTCGCAACAAACCCGTAACGGAAACGATTTCATCGAAGAATGACGCGCCGTGTTCGCGCAAACATGCTGCCACACGCTCAGCGTCGGGCGACAACGAGTTTTGCTCGATGGCGCCATGCCACATTGCCCAACATTGCACGTTGCGCCGGCCGAGAATTGCGACCGGCGTCGCGCGCACCGGCGCGCGAATCGGTCCTTCGGATTTTGGAATCGCCAAGCGCATCCAAGCAACGCGCCCGCTCAAGCTTAATTCATCCAGCCATGCCGGATCGTAGTGTTTAACCCGCGCCGACAGCAGATCCATTTCCCATGCGCCTGCGGCAGCTTCGAATCCTTCCAGTTGCGAAATAATTGCGCTGACGGCGTCCGTACCTTCGATTTGCGTTTCCGTTGCCACGCGCTGCCAGCGCAGTAAAAAACGCAAGAAATCTTTGGCGTTAACCGGTTCAATTTCTTGCCGCAAACGCTTTAACGTGTAGCGATGAATGCGCGCAAGCAAGCGCCGCTCGCACCATTCTTCTTGGCTTACATTCGGCGTGAAGCGGCCGCGCAGGATCAGGCCCTCGCCTTCCAACGCGAGCAACGCGATGTCGATTTCATTCGTGGGCAGATTCAACGATTGCGCCAACGTCGGCGCGGTTACCGGCCCAAGCGCGGCTAGGCGACCGCGCAAAATTTCGATCAATGCGGTTTCGCGCGTCCAGTCTTTTTGAAATTCAATCGGCGTCACTATGTTCGGCTCGATGCTCGCAGAGGCCAATAGCGTGCGCATCTCAGGCAAGCGCTCGGCTGCGAGCCAATAACCATGCGGTTCTTCAGCATGTGGTAAAAGCTGTCCGGCGCGCCGCGCGGCGGCGAGTTGCCGCAACCAATCTTGCCATTGCGGATTCGCGTTGACTTCGGCATCGCAGAGAAAACCCAAGTTCATCAACGCGTCGTGTAGTTCATCAGCGTTGATCGGGTCGGGCCAAATCTCCGACTTGAGTCGCGCGATCGCCTCGGCATCGAGCTGCCCCAAGTCTGACGCTTGTTCGGGATCGATCCAACGACGCGACGAAACTGCTTGGGTGCGGCGCTCTTCCAACGGCGCGTCGTCAAGAAACGTATAGGGTTTCGAATTCAAAATTTCTTGTGCAAGCGGCGATGGCTCGGTGGTATCGCGAGTAATCACATTTACTTCGCCGGACTCGATTTTTCTCAGTAGCGATTCAAAACCGTCGATATCCATCGCTTCGTGCAAACAATCGTCGATGGTTTGTTTCACCAGTGGATGATCGGGAATCTCGCGTTCGCCGACGAGATTTTCCGCGCAGGCAATTTGATCGGGAAACACCGCCGCGATCAGATCTTCCGCCGCCATGCGCTGTAACTGCGGCGGCGTTTTCTTGCCGCCACGAAAACGCGGCAAGGCAAGCGCGATCGTTGCGTTCCAACGCCAGCGCGACGCGAACATCGGCGCCGCGAGCAGCGCTTGCACCAACACATCGCGCACGCTGTTGGAATGCAAATAGCGCTTCACTTCTTCCAGTGGGAAACTGTGGCTGGTCGACAGCGATAAAACGATCGCATCTTCCGTCGCCGCCGCTTGCAATTCGAAATTGAACTGACGGCAAAAACGCTTGCGCAAACTCAAACCCCAAGCGCGATTGATGCGACCACCATAAGGAGAATGAATCACGAGCTGCATGCCGCCGGATTCATCGAAGAAGCGCTCGAACACGATGGTGTCTTGTGTTGGCAAACATCCCAACGCTTGATGTGCGCTAAACAAATAGTCGTGCAGTTGTTTTGCGGCATCGTTATTTTCCCCGAGCAGGCCGGAGAGCCTCACCAGTGCTTGTTCCTGGCGATGCTCCTTAAATTCCAGCGCGAGCTCGGCGCGTAAGCGCGATACGCTTTGCGATAACGCGGCGCTGCGTGCCGGGCCCTCGCCAAACCAAAATGGGATGCTGGGCGGTGCGCCTTGGGCGTCTTCGACCCGGACCGTACCGCGCTCGACGCGCATGATTCGGTACGATTGATTACCGAGCTGAAACACATCGCCGGCCATGCTCTCGGTGGCGAAATCTTCGTTAACGGTGCCGACGTTAATCGCTTCGGGCTCAAGCACGACGGTGTAATCCGCAGTGTCCGGAATTGTGCCGCCGGACGTTACGGCAGTTAACGCCGCGCCACGACGGCCGTGCAGCACATTATTCACCGCGTCGCGATGAATGTAAGCGTTGCCGCGACCGCGGCGCGTGGTGTAACCATCGGCGAGCATACGCACGATTTCCAAGAACTCTTCGCGTGTAAGATTACGAAACGGATAGGCGCGGCGGATCAACGCGAACAAATCGTCTTCGCGCCAAGTTTGCATTGCGACTTCGGCAGCGATTTGCTGCGCAAGGACGTCAAGCGGATTATCGCGAATGATGAGTTGATCCATCTCACCGCGCGCAATCCCGTCGAGCAACGCCGTGCATTCGACTAAATCATCGCGAGAAGTGGGAAACAAGCGCCCTTTCGGCAGCGCGCCAACGGCGTGGCCGGAACGACCGACGCGCTGCAAAAAGGCAGCAATGGCGTGCGGCGATCCGAGTTGGCACACCAAATTCACGTCGCCGATATCGATGCCTAATTCCAATGATGACGTCGCGACCAGCGCTTGCAATTCGCCGGATTTCAAGCGTTGCTCGGCGGCTAAGCGCTGCTCTTTTGCCATGCTGCCGTGGTGGGCGGTAACGGCTTCTTTTCCCAGGCGCTCGGAAAGATAGCGCGCGGCGCGCTCGGCCATGCGCCGGGTGTTGACGAAAATCAGCGTGGTCTTGTGCAGCAAAATTAATTCGGCCAGACGGCCGTAAACCTCTTGCCAAATATCATTCGACATCACCGCGGAAAGCGGCGACTGCGGCAACTCGATGGCGAGATCGCGTTCGCGCGCATGGCCGGCATCGACGATGGTGCAAGCGGATTCGCTAGTTTGATCGAACAAGTCATTGCCGGGACGCACCGAATCGCCGACTAAAAATTTCGCGACGAGTTCGATAGGCTTTTGCGTCGCGGAAAGCCCGATGCGGGTGAGCCGCCGGCCGGTTAGCGCTTCGAGCCGCTCTAACGTCAGCGTGAGATGGGAGCCGCGCTTATTCGGCGCGAGCGCATGAATCTCGTCGATAATCACTGTTCGCGTTGTCGCCAGCATTTTTCGGCCCGAGATGCTGGTCACCAAAATGTAAAGCGATTCCGGCGTGGTCACTAAAATATGCGGCGGACGGCGTTTCATTTTTTCGCGCTCGGCTTGCGGCGTATCGCCGCTGCGAACCCACGTGCGAATCTCGATATCGGGATAATTCAAGCGCTTCAGATGCGCGCGAATGCCGGCGAGCGGCGCATCGAGATTTTTTTGAATGTCGTTGGAAAGCGCTTTCAGCGGCGACACGTAAACAAGCTGCGTTTCGTCGCGCAGCGGCGCACTCACGCCTTGCCGAATCAGGCTATCGATCGCGGCAAGGAAGGCCGCTAAGGTCTTGCCGGAGCCGGTCGGCGCGGCAACCAAGACATGGCGCCCGGCCTGAATCGCCGGCCAAGCCGCTTGCTGCGCCGGCGTAGGTTCGCGAAAAGTTTCAGCAAACCATGCGGCTACGGCGGGATGAAATTCATCCACGGACAATTTGATTTACCCAATCACAGTAAAAATGATTTCCCATGATACTCCCGCGCCGGTTGCACCTGAAGAGGTCGACACGCGGTCGACAATGATGCGTGGCATAGAAATTGCTGCTGATTGTGCTTTGAATTTTCCCATGATTTTTCCATAGTGTTGCCGCCGATTGGCAGTTTGATGGATTGATTTGGATAAAAATCGGCAATTATTGCCAATTAGCGGCACGTTGAAAAGTTCGGGAAGACGATTTTGTTGGGTTAAAGCAATCATCAAGAACTAAGGACAATATTGGACACAGCTAAAACCGCCGAAAGTATGGACACCCAACTCAAGGCGAGAGTCCTTTGCGAGCAAGCTCAGTACGCTTATACACAAATTATGCCGGCGGCTTTAGGCGGGATCGCGCTGGGATTTCTTGGTGTCATGCTGTTGTACGGAACCGCGTCGTCGGCAATGTTGCTGGGCTGGTATGGGCTGATCGTTTTGGTTTACGGCTTACGAATGCTCCCCCGTTTTCGCTTTGACCAAGCGAAGTTTTCCGTCGCAGAAGTAAACCGTTGGATCAAAGGCTTTTACCTGTACTGCTTTATAGCAGGTGCCTCGTGGGGAATCTTTGCGGCTGCATTACTTCCCGATGGCCATGGCGCCAAAGAATTGGCGATGGCGTTCTTCGTCGCAGGTATTTCGGCAGGCGCGATCGGCGCAAATATGTCGCTCTCGCTGGCCTATCCTTTGTTCCTTATTCCTTTTATCTCCCCATTTACCATCAAGATGCTGTTCAAGGGCGATGCCGCGCATGCCATCATCGGCATGGCCGCAATCCTTTATATTGGGGTGATGCTGACGCTGAATCGTCGCAGCACACAAACGATCGAATCTAGTTTTAGACTCCGCTTTGAAAATCAGGATCTGATCCATCAGCTTGAAATCGCTAGCCGGGGGACCGAGTCCGCGAACCGAATGTTGCGCGCGGAAGTCAATGCACGCGCCCGTGCGCAGGAAACAGCGGAAGCGGCAAGCGTGGCAAAATCCCAATTCCTCGCCAATATGAGCCACGAAATTCGCACGCCGCTGAACGGCGTGTTGGGCATGTCGGAACTGCTCATGGACACTCGGCTTGATACCAAACAGTTACATTTTGCCGAAACGCTTAATCGCTCGGCCGTTTCACTGCTAGCGGTCATCAACGACGTGCTGGATTTCTCCAAAATCGAAGCCGGCCGCTTAGAATTGGAACGCATTGATTTCGATCTCAACGACGTGATCAATGAAGTCCTCAGCATTCTTGCCCAGCGCGCGCATGTGAAGGGCTTGGAGCTCGCCTGCCGCATCGAACGCGATATCAGCGCGACGTGCATCGGCGATCCAACCCGCATCCGGCAAATCTTGACCAACCTGGTCGGCAACGCGATTAAGTTCACCGAAAGCGGTGAAATCTGTGTTCGTGTCGCACTGGCAAGCAAAACCGATACGCAGCAGATACTGAGTTTTGAAGTATCCGATACCGGTATCGGCATCGATCCGAATATGCATGAAAAGATTTTCGATTCTTTCGCCCAGGCCGATGGATCGACTACGCGCAAATATGGCGGTACCGGTCTTGGCCTGGCGATTGCAAAGCAGTTGATCGAAAAAATGCGCGGCAAAATTGTGCTGCGAAGTTCCCTCGGTGCCGGTGCGACTTTTAGTTTCGACCTAACCATTGACATCGGCAAGGCAATCGATGCGTTACCGGATGCGCATAAAACGCTCAATGGTTTGCGCGCGTTAGTGGTCGACGATAACGCCACCAATCGGGAAATTTTGCATTACCAACTCACCGGCTGGAACGTGGCGGTTGATTGTGTTGCCAGCGGCGCAGAAGCGCTCGCGTTATTGAGTGACGAGCAAACACGCAATCAGTACGACTTTGCCGTGTTGGATATGCATATGCCAAATATGGATGGCGTCGAACTCGCGGAACGAATCAACCGCATCGAATCCTTAGAACTGCCGTTAATCATGTTGAGTTCCGCCGGCGTTGATATGCCCGAACATACGCTCACGAAAACTTATATCCGGGCTTGGCTGACAAAACCGGTGAATCAGTCACGCCTTTACGAATGTCTATTGAGCGTGATGATGCGCATCAAACGCGACGATGTTGCGCCGGCTCACTCGCCGTCGGCAAAACCGAGCGGCTTAAAACTAAACGGGCTCAAAGTCCTGTTGGTCGAAGATAATCCGATCAATCAAGATGTAGCCAGCCATATGCTGAACAATTTAGGTTGCGTCTACGCGGTCGTCGACGACGGCCGTAAAGCACTCGCGCGATGGCAAAACGAAGCATTTGATCTGATCTTAATGGATTGCTACATGCCGATTATGGATGGCTATGCAGCGACGCGCGCCCTGCGCGAGATTGAGGCCGAGCATTCCGCCGGCGCGCGCAGACGGATTCCGATCATCGCACTTACCGCGAACGCCATGACGGGCGACCGGGAAAAATGCCTCGCCGCCGGTATGGATGATCATTTGGCCAAACCATTCACTCGCGAGGCGCTGGGCGCAGTGCTACGACGCTGGGCCGACGGCGACGTTACGCCGATTCGCGCAGAAAAAACTAAGCCGCGATCCGAAAAAGAAGATCGACCATTGTTGGACAACAAAATTCTCGAAAGCCTACGCGAGCTTGACGCGCTAAGCACCAAACCTGGATTCTTTAAGAAGTTAGTCAATCTTTATCTGGAAACATCGCCTACGTATATCGTACAAATTCGCGAGGCGATTGCCGCAAATGATTGCGAAGCGCTCAAGGTTGCCGCCCATTCGCTCAAGGGTGCGAGCGCGAATCTTGGGGCATTGCAATTTGCCGATGATTGTCAGGTGTTAGAAGCGATGGGGCGCGACGAAACTCTCGCGGGCGTCGAACAATCGCTGGCGAGACTTATTAAGAGTTACGAAATTCTCAAAACGAATCTGCGCGCTGAACTAGAGCCGATCGCACAATGAGCGCCACGCACAACATATTGGTTGTCGACGACGATTCGATGATGCGGCTCTTGGCCAGTCAAGCGTTGGACGCTTCCGGATATGAGGTCACGGAAGCCGGCGGTGGCAAGGAAGCACTGGATTGCGTCGCGCGTAAAAAGCCCCATTTGATTTTGCTGGACGTCACCATGCCGGACTTCGATGGTTTCGCCGTTTGCCGCGCACTGCGCGAAATGGACGATACGAAGAATATTCCGGTGATCATGTTGACGGCGCTGGATGACGTGAAGTCAATCGGGCGCGCCTACGAAGCCGGCGCTACGGACTTCATTATTAAACCGATCAACTGGCATATTTTGGTGCAACGGGTGAATTACGTCTTGCGCGCCAGCGAAGCGTTCAGCGCATTGCGCACCAGCCAATCGCGGCTTGAACATGCGCAACGCATTGCGCATCTTGGGCATTGGGAATGGGATATCGAACGCGATCTTATTCAAGGCTCCGATGAAGCTTATCGAATATTCGGTATAGAGCCGGGAACGCCGCTCGATTCGGCTCGCGTCAGCAATACCATCCCCGCCGAGGATGTCGAGCGCATCGCCGGCGGCATGCGCCAATTGATCAAACATGGTGTTTCGTTTTCACTCGAACACCGGGTACAACATTCGAACGGCGAGTATCGCGTCGTGCAGCAACAAGCCGAAGTGTTCGCTTTTACCGGTGCCCGGGCCAAACAAATCATCGGCACGGTCCGCGATATCACCGTCGAAAAGCAAACCGAAGAACACATTCGACGGCTGGCTTTTTTCGATAGCTTAACCGGGCTGCCGAATCGACGAATGTTTCAAGAGCGGCTCACTAACGCGCTGGCCCTTGCCGGAAGAAGGGAAAAGCAAATCGCGGTGCTTTTTTTGGATCTTGATCGCTTTAAACGAATCAACGACACGTTGGGACACGCCATCGGCGACGCATTTCTTGCGGAAATCGCCGCGCGCCTTAAAACGCTGATGCGCCGCAGCGACACCGTCGCGAGCAACAGCGAAGATCGTGAAGAAGATTTAATCGCCCGTTTGGGCGGCGACGAATTCACTGTCTTGTTGACCGATTTCAAACACACGCTTGATGCCGCCAAGGTCGCGCAGCGCATTCTGAGCGAGATTCAAAGGCCGGTGGTGATTAATGGCCGCGAAGTCATATCCGGGGTCAGTATCGGCATCGCACTTTATCCCGAAGATGGCCGCGACGTCGATACCATTATCAAAAATGCCGATACCGCCATGTTTCACGCAAAATCGTCGGGGCGTGGCCGCTATCAATATTACTCCGCCGAAATGAATGCATCGGCCGTGGCTAAATTAGCGCTGGAAAGCGATCTTCGGCATGCAATTGCCCGCAGCGAATTTTTACTTCACTACCAACCGAAATTGGATTTGGCGACGAACCGAATTGTTTCCGTCGAAGCCTTGGTACGTTGGCAGCATCCAAAACGCGGTCTCGTACAGCCGGGCGAATTCATCGAACTCGCCGAAGAAACCGGCATGATCATGGAACTGGGCGCCTACGTGATTACGCAAGCTTGCCTTCAATTCAAACAATGGCAAGCGATGGGAATCGATCTTGAAAGCATTGCGGTGAACCTATCGCCGGTGCAATTTCGCCGCGATGATTTGGTCGAACATATCGCCGAAATTCTCGATTCCACGGGAGTACCGCCGAATCGCTTGGAACTTGAAATCACCGAGGGCGCCGTGATGCACAACGAGGAAAAATCCATCGAAACCATGAAGCGGCTAAAAGCGCTTGGCATCAGTTTATCGATGGACGATTTCGGTGTCGGCTACTCGTCCCTCAGCCACTTGACGCGCTTTCCGATCGATCGCTTGAAGATCGATCAATCCTTCATTTCGGATTTACCGCAGAACCAAGAAAAAGCCGCCGTCGTACGTGCGATAGTCGCAATGGCCCATAGCTTGAATCTCGCTACCGTTGCGGAAGGCGTGGAAACGGCGGAGCAAGAGCGATTCATGAAGGCCGTCGGTTGCGATCAGTTTCAAGGCTACTTCCTTAGCCGGCCCATCCCCGCTCAAGAACTTAAAGCCTTAATTGAAAAGTTCCACAAACTACCCGCGCCGTCCTCATTTGCACGCAATTTGGTTGTTGGTTAGCCGTCAACGCCACATCGCCAACAACCGCGCGCCACTTGCCTCGTGGCTCGGCATTGGCTGTGAGGCAGTATCCATGCGGCTCCTGGCACGCCGTTGAATTTATCGCCAAGTAACAACTTCGTCTATCCCGGCGCGCTGCGTTCGATATTGATTGATCGGATGCTCCTTCACTTCAAATCCAAAAGAAACGCCGCAAACGAGTTTGCGATCTTCGCCGATCGAAAAATACTCGCGCACAAAATCGCTGTAATGCGCGATTGCTGCTTGGGCAATGGTATCAATGCCTAAACTTTTCGCGGCGAGCATGAAGCTGTTGACGTATAAACCACAATCGAGCGCAGCGTAAAAACCGAGATAGGCCGGCGCGGTGATCAGCGCAACATGTGGCGCATCGAATAAGCGAAAATTTTCCAGGAATTGTTGGCGCTTACCGGCTTCGTTTTCGCGGGTGATTTTCACCGCTTGATAAAGTTGCAAGCCACAGGTTTTGCGGCGTTCGCGTTCGATGCCTTGATAGTCCGTCGGGAACGCGAAATCCGGATTGGGTTTGCCCCCTGCTTCGACGTGCGCGATCAGCGCAGCGCTGAATTTCCTTGCGGCATCGCCGCTCGCAAGCACCACGCGCCAGGGCTGTACGTTATTCCACGAAGCGGTGTGTTGCGATACTTCTAATATTTTTTCAATGGTTGCGCGCGGCACTTCGCGCTCTTGAAATTTGCGGCAACTATAGCGAGCTTTGATGGCTTGTTCGAAATCCATTATTGATTTTCCACTTGTTGATGAACGTAGTCGGCGATGGCCAGCGATGAAGTCAGGCCCGGCGATTCGATGCCGTAAAGATTGATGAGCCCCTCGATGCCATGATCGCGCTTAGCCTGAATAACAAAATCCGCCGCCGGTGTGCCGGGGCCGTGCAGTTTGGGCCGGATGCCGGTGTAGCCCGGCTGCAACGAATCATCCTTCAGATCCGGATAGTAACGGCGGATCGAGTCATAAAATTTCGTCGACAGGCTGGTGCGAAAACTATAGTCGATGCGGTCGATGTATTCGATATCCGGGCCGAAGCGCACTTGGCCGGCGAGATCGAGCGCGACGTGCAGGCCCAAGCTCCCGGCGACAGCGACCGGATAAATCAAACGCGTGAACGCCGGCTTGCCGCTGACGGTGAAATAGTGACCGATCGCATAGTAAATCGGCGGAATGGTTTCCGGTGGAATGCCTTGGATTTTTTTTGCGATGTCTTGTGCGTAAAGACCCGCGCAGTTGATGACGAGATCGCATTGAATCGTCATCGGCTCTTTGCCGCCGACATTGAGGATCACGCCATCATTTGTAACTTTGCCGGATTCGATCGGGCTGTGAAACACCACGGTGCCACTGGCGTTTTCCAAATCCCCTTGGTACGCCAACATCAACGCGTGACTGTCGACCAAACCGGTCGACGGCGAGTGGATCGCAGCAACGCAATGAACATTCGGTTCCATCGCGCGCACTTGCGCTGGCGTAAGCCAGACGAGGTCGTTGACGCCGTTAATTTCGCCTTGCTTAACGTATTTTTGCAACGTCGCGATTTCGTCGTCGTTGGTTGCGACGATGATTTTGCTCAAGCGTTTGTGCGGCACATGACGGTCATTGCAATAGCGATACATCGCGCGATTACCCGCAACACATAACTTTGCCTTCAGCGAATCGGTCGCATAGTAATGCCCGGCATGAATCACTTCGGAATTTCGCGAACTGGTTTCCGTGCCGATGCCTTCGGCTTTTTCCAGCACAATGACGTCGCGTCCGCTAAGTGCGAGACGGCGCGCGACCGCGAGGCCAACGACGCCGGCGCCGATTACTACGCAATCTACTTTTTCTGTCATGCAGCTGACCTAATTTTTTGAGTTGTGAACCTAGATTTTCTCATAGGATAAATTGCGCTCCTTCCCTCCCCCAACCCTCGCCCGCAAAGCGGGAGCGGGAGTTTATTCCCTCGCCCCTCGGGGGAGAGGATTAGGGTGAGGGGTCAACACCCATCAATACAATCATCGATAACTATTCAGCCAACGAGATTTTCTCACGATCAAGTAAAATAGCGAAAAGGAGAGCAAATGGACTATCGTCAACTCGGCAACAGCGGCCTGCGCGTGTCACCGCTTTGCATCGGCACTATGTTATTCGGCGATCGCACGGATATCAATGAAGCTAAGCGCATCGTCGACTCCGGTTTCGATGCGGGCATCAATTTCATCGATACCGCCGATGCCTACGTCAACGGCGAATCGGAGCGCGTCACCGGAAAATTGATCGCGGAAAAGCGCAGCCGCTGGGTGCTCGCGACCAAGGTCGGCAACATCATGTCGGCCGATCCGAACGATCGCGGCCTCAATCGCCGCTGGATACTACGGGCCTGCGAGGCAAGCCTGGCGCGGCTCTCCACGGATTATATCGATATTTATTATGCCCATTTAGACTTCGCCGATACGCCGCTGCATGAAACTATCGGCGCGTTCGGCGATCTGATCCGCGCTGGAAAAATCCGTTACTGGGGTATCAGCAATTATCGCGGCTGGCGCATCGCGTTGGTGATGCAAACCTGCAAGGAACTTGGCGTGCCGCCGCCGGTGGTCTGCCAGCCGTACTACAACGCGATGAATCGCATGCCGGAAGTGGAAATTTTGCCGGCGTGCGAACATTTCGGCATCGGCGTCGTGCCGTATAGCCCGGTTGCGCGCGGCGTGCTGACTGGGAAATACCAACCCGGCGCTGCGCCGGCAACGGAAACCCGCGCCGGACGCGGCGATAAGCGCCTGATGCAAACGGAGTTTCGCGAAGAATCGATGTTGCTCGCGCAACAGATCAAAGCGCATGCCGAAAAACGCGGCATGACGGCGTCGCAATTCGCGGTAAATTGGGTGCTTAATAACAAGACGGTGAATTCGGTTATCGCCGGCCCGCGCACGATGGAACAATGGAATGAATACCTCGGCGTTTTTCAGCACGCCTTCACAGCGGAAGACGAAGCACTGGTGAATCGATTAGTGCAAGAAGGCCATCCGTCGACGCCCGGCTACAACGATCCGCAGTATCCGCTGACCGGGAGAAATCCGCGTGTGGCGTAGAGCGTTCATCGCTTGTATTTTCACCAGCATTAGCATCGCGAGCGCCCTCGCCGCCGACCCGTTGCCGCGGAAATTCGGTGCGCTTAGTTTAGGTATGCCCGCTGCGGATTTTGCGAAAATGACCGGCGTCGATCCCGGCGGGCGCTGCGCCGATTGCTTGCCGCAGCAAAATGGCGGCGATGTGGAACCCGATCTGGTCATACCAGTGCTTAATAGTTTCAGCACGCTCGCGCGCTTCCACAAAGAAACCGACGCGCTGCCGACGATATTTTTCTACAAAGGTAAACTCGAGTTTATTTTGCTGACTTTCGAGCGCTATCACTTCACGACGGTTAAGGCCGAGTTCGAACGCATCTTGGGAAACCAATTCAAACGGGAAACCTTCCCGAAAAAATGTATCTATTCCGGCGGCGAAAGCACTACCTGGTCCGACGCGGCGACGTTGATCATCTTGACAGAATATCGCGATGCGACCGGCAATCAGCTCGAAGTAAAAATCGCTGATCGCGTACTGACTGAAGAAGCGGAAAAATTGCAGGACATCGAGCAGAAAGAAAACATCAAAAAATTGGAACGTGAAGGTAATTGTTAATTTTTATACAGGAGAAAGCCATGATCATCGATGAACGTACTTATCAAATCGCAGGCGGCAAAATGAACGAACTGCTGGCACTGTACGAAAAGGAAGGCTTCGCCGTGCAGACGAAACATCTGGGCAAACCGTTTGGCTATTTCATCGGCGAAGTCGGACCGGTGAATCATATCGTTCACATGTGGGCGTATGAAAGTATGGCGGAGCGCGAGCAAAAACGCGCACAGATGCAGGCCGATCCAGCCTGGCAAGCTTATCTGGCCAAGGCCGGGCCTTATTTTGTAAAAATGGAAAATCGCATCCTTAAGTCCATTCCGGCGTTGATGGGGAAATAAATAGGGTAGGCCATGAGCCTTATGGATAGGTGCTCCTGGCGTAGCATGCTTCGAACGCCGCGCCCTGATTGCCTCGTGGCGCTATGAGTTTCATGGGTGTGATCAGCATGCTGTTTTTGCGTCGCCTTGCGTGAAACGCTAGAATGTTTCTGAAAGTAATACGCATCGGGCTGGGCGCCGATTCCATTGAACAATTTGTCCATTAACCGCTCTAAATCTTTTCCTAGGAAATTAATCAACATG
Source organism: Pseudomonadota bacterium (assembly GCA_031406045.1). GTDB lineage: Bacteria > Pseudomonadota > Gammaproteobacteria > Burkholderiales > JALYOK01 > JALYOK01. The sequence continues at coordinate 9,347 of JANOGO010000350.1, read as the reverse complement.
GCAAAAGCAATTCGTTTCTCGCAAGTCGGCGGCCCGGAAGTATTGAAGTATGAAGACGTCGAAGTCGGCGCACCCGGCCCCGGTCAGGCGCGCGTCAAAAACCTCGCTTGCGGTTTGAACTTTATCGACACCTATCACCGTAGCGGTTTGTATCCGCTGCCTTTGCCCAGCGGTATCGGTTTAGAGGCATCGGGTGTGGTTGAGGCCGTTGCTGCAGATGTCGATTACCTGAAAGTCGGCGATCGCGTCGCCTATGCCGGTGGCCCGGTGGGCGCTTATTCCGAAGTACGCATTATCCACGCCGATCGCTTGGTCAAAGTCCCTGCGGGGATTACCGATCAGCAAGCAGCCGGCATGATGCTCAAAGGTTTAACCACGCAATATTTGCTGCGCCGTACCTACAACGTCAAACCCGGCGACACCATTCTTGCGCATGCGGCGGCCGGCGGCGTCGGTTTGATTCTGTGCCAATGGGCGAAGGCGTTGGGCGCGACGGTTATCGGCACCGTCGGTTCCGACGAAAAAGCGGCACTGGCGAAAGCCAACGGTTGCGATCATCCGATTGTGTACACGCGCGAAGATTTCGTCGCTCGCGTGAAAGAGATCACCGGCGGCAAGGGTGTTCCCGTGGTGTACGACTCAGTCGGCAAAGACACCTTCATGAAATCGCTGGATTGCCTCTCGCCGATGGGTTTGATGGTGATTTTCGGCAACTCGTCGGGCAACGCGCCCGATTTACCCACCGGAACGCTCGCGGCAAAAGGCTCACTCTATGTCACGCGACCGACGTTGATGACTTACATGGCCAAGCGCGACGACTTGGTGAAATCTGCAGACGATTTGTTCGGCATGGTGGGTTCCGGTAAAGTCAAAATTGACGTGCGCCAGACCTACGCATTAAAAGATGCAACCAAAGCGCATCAAGATTTGGAAGCACGCAAAACCACCGGCTCAACCATTTTGCTGCCGTAACCGTTAAGGACTTATGAAAAAAATCATCGCGCTCGCTTTATTTTGTTTCGCTTTTCCGGCGCTGTCGGAAGATACGCCGCCGGATTACGCGCGCGAAAAGAAATGGGCCGATGAGATTCTGCCAAACGTCGTCGTCGGCGATCCGGTCTATCTGACGACAAAATCCGGCATCAAGTTTTTGAGTTTGCTGACCGAGCCGAAAGATCCGAAAGCTGCCGTGGTCTTGGTGCATGGCCGCGGCTGGCATCCGGACTACGAAGTGGTCGGGCCGTTACGTCAGGCGTTACCGGATCACGGCTATACAACGCTGTCGATCCAGCAAGTAGTGCTTTCACCTGCGGCCAAGTTCACCCATTACGAACCGCTGTTCCCGGAAGCCGTCGAGCGCATTTACGCGGCAGTTCAATACCTGCAAAAGAAAGGCTATAAACGCATTGCCTTTGTCGGCCACAGCCTCGGCTCGCGCATGGTGAACGAATACATGTGGCGTGACGAAGATAATCCGGCACTATTCGCCTGGGTTTCTGTCGGCATGGTGCATGGAACCTACGATAAACCGATTCATATTCCGGTTCCGGTGCTCGATCTGTACACCGAGAAAGACTACAACGTCGTGCTGTGGTACGTCGATGAGCGAATTAAGGAGCTGGCGCAAGTGCGCACTAAGGGCTCAAAGCAAGTCATGGAACCCGGCGCCGAACATTTTTTTGAAGGCCACGAGAAACAATTGATCAGCCATGTACTGAAATTTTTCGACGAAACACTTGCGGCAAAAACCGCGCGTAAATAATTCGGGAGATACCGATGATTGCCGCTAGGGACGTAACACGCTATCACGACGAAGGCTGCATTTTGGTGGAAAATGTGCTGGATCGGGCGCAACTCGACAGCGCAAGGCAAGCGATTGAAAGCATCCTTGCCGGTGCGCGCGGCAAAACCGGTCACGACGACGTCTACGATCTAGAGCCAAGCCATACGCCGGATGATCCGCGCGTGCGCCGCATCAAGAAGCCGCACGCGGTAAATCGTTTGTTTTGGAATTTGGTTCGCACGCCGAAAATGGTCAATATCCTTACCAAACTGCTCGGACCAAACATACGCTTGCACGGCTCCAAGCTGAATATTAAAGCCCCACGCTACGGCTCGCCGGTCGAGTGGCATCAAGACTGGGCGTTTTATCCCCATACCAACGACGACATTTTGGCCATTGGCGTAATGTTGGACGACGTGTTACCGGAGAACGGCCCGATGTTGTTTCTGCCCGGCACACACAAGGGGCCGACTTATAACCATCACGCCGAGGGCCGATTTTGCGGCGCCATGGATCCGGCGGCCGATCCGCTTGATTTCAAAACCGCGATCGCTGCAACCGGCCCGGCCGGATCGTGTTCGTTTCATCACGTTCGGCTGGTCCACGGCTCGGCGCAGAACACCTCCGACCGGCCGCGGCAGTTATTGCTGTATGAATGTTCGGCCGCCGACGCCTGGCCGTTGGTGAATTGGACTAATTTGGAAGAGTTCGATAGCCGCATGATTTGCGGCAACCCGACGGTCGAGCCTCGAACAACATCAGGTTCGATTCGCATGCCCTACCCGCCGGCAATGAACCAAGGCTCGATCTACGAAAATCAAACTGTGGTAGGGAGACGCTACTTTGAAGTGGTTTAGAACTTCCGTTTAGCGAGTCGTCGGCGTAACGCCGGATCGCCCGTGCTGCGCCGCAAATAATGCAGGTTCCTGATCGCGGCCGAGGGATTCGATGCCGTATTCCCCGGCACCCCAATAATCCGCATCGCGCTGAAACATTCGACGTAGCACACGGCGAATGCGCTCAAGCTGTGCCGAGCCGTGTTCTTTTCCGTTCAATTGGTTAATGCGATCGGTACACATAACGGCCAGTTCGAACGCCGCATCTGCCAGATCTTTTCCGGTTGAGCCTTGCGGGTGGCGCAGTTGCGCGACAACGGTGCGGCGCGCCTCTTGAAATCGTGCATTCGCCATCGCGTAGTCCCAACGATGAGATTGTTGCGCCCAGCGCGCCAGACGATGACTAGGACTAAACCAAATAAAAGCCACGAGAATTATTCCTACAAAGGCGACTAACGCGCCCAACAGTGACATGCCCATGTGCAGCCTTTTTGTTGTTGTTAAGGTGAGCCTAGTTCATGCGGAACTTTTGTCAATGCGGCAGCGGCTTTGTGTTTTCACAATCGCCCGGCCTGGGAGGCAATCTGGATGCGGCTCTCCAGGCATACCTTCACGCGAGCCAAGCGTAATGGGCATCCTGGCACAGCAATAAAAAAGGCCGCACGCGGCGGCCTTTTCCGGTGATCTTTTGCTGGACTTAACCGGCGAAATTCTTCGCGGCGAAGTCCCAGTTAACCAGATTCCAAAAAGCGGCAACGTAATCGGGTCGGCGATTGCGGTAGTCGACGTAGTAAGCGTGCTCCCACACATCGCAGGTCAGCAACGCGGTTTTGCCCGAGGTCATCGGGCTTTGCGCATTGGACGTGCTCATCAGCTCAATCGAGCCGTCGGCATTTTTGACCAACCAGCCCCAGCCGGAGCCGAAGGTGGTAACGCAAGTTTGCGTAAACTGTTTCTTAAATTCGTCGAACGAACCGAATTTTTTATTGATCGCATCGGCCAACGCTCCGATCGGCTGTCCACCGCCGTTGGGCTTCAGGCAATGCCAATAAAACGTGTGATTCCAAATCTGGGCCGAGTTGTTGAACATGCCGCCGGAAGACTTTTTGACGATGTCCTCCAAGGCCATATTTTCGAATTCCGTGCCTTTAATCAGATTGTTAAGATTGGTGACATAAGTTTGATGATGCTTACCGTAGTGAAACTCCAAGGTTTCTTTGGAAATATGCGGCTGCAACGCGTCCATCGCGTAAGGTAGATCGGGTAATTTATGTTCCATTTGCGCTCTCCAAAAACAGTTAAAAGAAATTAATCGACGGTGCTCAAACCTAAATCCAATTGAAATGACGATAAATGCGTCTTCATCTGGCGCTCACTATCGGCGCGTGATTCCTCCAGCCCGGCCAAATATTCCGGTGTCACGTCACCGGTAATGTATTTGCCGTCAAAACACGAGGTATCAAAATGCGTGATGCTCGGATTGCCCGCGCGCACCGCATCGATCAACGCCGGCAAATCTTGGTAAAACACCGCATCGGCGCCGATCTCGCGGGCAATCTCGGCATCGCTGCGCCCGGTGGCAATAAATTCATGCTTGGTCGGCATATCGATGCCGTACACATTCGGAAAACGCACCGGCGGCGAAGCCGAGGCAAAATAAACTTTTTTCGCGCCGCAGTCACGCGCCATCTGCACGAGTTCGCGGCTGGTGGTGCCGCGGACGATGGAATCATCTACCAGCAACACGTTGCGGCCTTTGAACTCCATGGTGATGGCATTGAGTTTTTGCCGCACGGATTTTCTGCGCTCCGATTGCCCCGGCATGATAAAGGTGCGGCCGATATAGCGGTTTTTGATGAAACCTTCGCGATAGGGCAAACCCAGCCGCGTCGCCAGTTGCATCGCACTGGGTCGGCTGGTATCGGGAATCGGAATGACGATGTCGGCATCCAGGTCAGGCGCGACGCGCTTGATTTTCTCGGCGAGATTTTCGCCCATGCGCAGCCGCGTCTCGTACACGGAAATACCATCGATGACCGAATCGGGCCGCGCCAAATAAACGTATTCGAAAATGCACGGATGGTGAATCGGCTTCATCGCGCATTGGCGGCTGGCGAAGCGCCCTTCTTCGTCGATGAAAATCGCTTCGCCCGGCACGACATCGCGCAACAGTTGAAATCCCAACGTGTCGATCGCCACGCTTTCCGATGCGACCATATATTCCCGGCCTTGCGGCGTATCGTTATAACCGATTACCAGCGGACGAATACCGAACGGATCGCGAAACGCGACCAAGCCATAGCCGGCGATCATCGCAACAATCGCGTAAGCACCGCGGCAACGGCGGTGCACGCCGGCCACCGCACTAAAAATCGCATCGGGCGTCAGCCGAAATCCCCCGGCCGCATCTTGCAATTCGTGCGCCAACACATTCAGCAGCACTTCGGAATCCGAGTTGGTGTTGACGTGGCGCAAATCTTGGCGATAAAGCTCGCGCCGTTGTTGTTCGGTATTGGTCAGATTGCCGTTGTGCCCCAACACGATTCCAAACGGCGAATTGACGTAAAACGGCTGTGCTTCGGCGTTGGAATAAGCAGACCCGGCGGTCGGATAGCGGCAATGGCCAATGCCCATTTCGCCGACCAAGGCGCGCATATCGCGCGTGCGAAACACGTCGCGCACCAAGCCGCCGCCTTTATGCATGTTGAAGGTATTGCCGCTCGCGGTCACGATACCGGCAGCGTCTTGCCCGCGATGCTGTAACACCTGCAAGCCGTCGTATAGCAACTGAGCAACTTGCCCTTTTCCGACGATTCCTAAAATTCCGCACATAGTTGTGATTTCGCTATTTCGATGGCTCGGCGGCGACCGGACCGAAGTGGATACGCTTCGCCATTGCATCCGGCAACCAGGGTTTGACGGACCGCGCTAACATTTCGAACCAACCGCTGGTCAAGGCATTGCGCCAATCGTTTTGTTGCGGTAGCGCGGTCATCCCGCCGAGAACCACCAAGATCAACATGATCACGGCGCCGCGCAAAAATCCAATCACCGCTCCGAGTAACCGATCAAGCGGCCCGAGGCCAATTTTCTTGACCGCCGACGCGATCAGCAGGCTGATCAGCCCCATTACAATCAAGGCGAAAATGAACAAAATTATGAATGCCGTGAGAAGGCGGAGCGACGAATTGCCAACTGCCGATTCCAACATCTTAGCGAATGGTACGCTAAATAATTTTGCGACGAAAAACGCGATAATCCAAGACGCCAACGAAAATACTTCTTTGACCGCGCCGCGCATCAATCCCAGCAACAGTGAGATGCCGACGATGGCGATAACGAAATAATCAAATAAAGTCATTAGCGCGATCGCTCCACTTTTACGATCGCCGCGTTTTTCTCGCCGGCGCGCTTAACTTGCGACAAAACATCATCGGCCTCACCACGGTTCGCGAACGGTCCCATACGTACGCGAGTGCGCGTTCCACTGGGCGTTTTAATCGAATCTGCAACCGCGACAAGTTTATTTTTTGCAAGTTTCGCTTGCACGGATTTAGCGTTTTCGGCTTTGGAAAATACACCGACTTGAACGAAGAAATTGCCCGTTGCGGTAGGTTTTGCAACTGGCGCCGGCACTGTTTCAGCGAGCACCGGCGCGGGTTCTGGCGTAGTCTCAAGCGGTTCCGGCGCCGCGGGCGCGGGCTCAGGTTCTACTTCAACGGTTGGCAGCGCGGGTACGGGATCGGGCGCGACGGGGATTTGCTGCGGCGCCGGAATATGCAAGGCAATGTCGTTTTCGGACCGCTTCGGATCATTGTCCAGCACCATCGGCAACAGCATTACCAGGGCTGCCAACAACGCAATTGCACCGATTAGGCGTCGTCGTGCTCGTTGTTTGAGTTTGAGTTCGTCGTCGCCGATACGTGGGGCCATAAAAAAGTACGTTAAAGATGCTTGGTTACTTCGGCAACGGTATAAAACGAGCCGAAGACCAATATTCTATCATCTTGCGAGGCCGCACGACAGGCTGAGCGGTAGGCTTGCACGATTGATTTATGGCAGGTCGCTTTGTCGCCATGGCCTAATTTTGTCAGATGAATCAACAAGTCATGAGCGCGAGCGCCGCGCGCCGCGATGATTGGACCCAAATACCAGGAATCGACCAAATGTGCGACGGCAGCGATGACGCTGGCAATATCTTTATCTTTGAGCATCCCAAATACCGCGTGCGTACGGCGAAATCGGCCCATGTGGCCCAGTTGCTGCGCCAGCACCGTAACGGCGGCTGGATTATGGGCAACGTCCAAAATAACCGTCGGCTGCCCCGGCAAAACTTGGAATCGGCCCGGTAGCTCGAATTCCAATAAACCGCGCTTGATATCTTGCAGCGTGACCGGCAGTTTGTGTTTGAGCTCGTCGACCGCGGCCAGCGCGACGCTGGCATTATTCAGTTGATACCCGCCGCGTAACACCGGGTAGGGCAAACCGTGGTGATTGCCGCGCCGGCCATGGAATTGCCATTGGGTATCTTGCCGCGAGAAGCGAAAATCTTTTCCGAGCTGTTGCAGGTTTGCACCGATTTTCTGCGTCCGCTCGAGTATTGTCGCCGGCATATCTTCGTCGCCGAACAATGCCGGGATATTGCCTCGATAAATACCCGCCTTTTCGGTCGCAATGGCCTCCCGAGTCCTGCCCAGATACTCGGTATGATCCAGCGCAATGCTGGTTACGATCGCGCAATCGGCATCGAATGCATTCACCGCATCCAAACGCCCGCCCAGCCCCACTTCGAGTATGGCTACATCGACCTTGCGCGCGATGAACAACCATACAGCGGCAAGCGTTCCAAACTCAAAGTAAGTTAACGGCGTGTCGCGGCGCGCCGCTTCAACGGCTTGAAACGCTGCACACAGGCCCGCATCATCAACCGGTTCGCGGCCGATTCGAACGCGTTCGTTGTAGCGCAGTAGGTGTGGCGAGGTATACAAACCGGTCGCGTAACCGGCGATACCGAGAATGCTTTCCAGCATCGCACACGTAGAGCCTTTGCCGTTGGTGCCGCCCACGGTAATGATCGTGAAGGTTGGCGCCAGTTGCAGCCGCGCCTTAACCTCGTTGACGCGATCAAGGCCTAACGCAATCGACTTAGGGTTAAGACTTTCGAGGTAGGCCAGCCAATCGGCCAGCGACGTTGGCAGCAACGGATCGATCGATTAGGTCGCAGCGAGCGCTGGCTGCCGCATCAACATGCTGATGAGATCGGCCAATTTATCGCGCATTTCGCGGCGGTCGACGATCATATCGATCGCGCCTTTTTCGAGCAGAAATTCGGCGCGCTGGAACCCGTCCGGTAAGGTCTCGCGTACCGTTTGCTCTATCACGCGCGGCCCGGCAAAGCCAATCAGCGCGCCGGGCTCGGCAATGATGATGTCGCCGAGCATCGCAAAACTAGCGGACACGCCACCCATCGTTGGATCGGTTAGAACCGAAATGTAAGGTAATTTTGCATTTGCCAGCAGCGCCAATGCAGCGCTGGTTTTAGCCATCTGCATCAACGAAAACAAACCTTCTTGCATCCGCGCGCCGCCGCTAGTGGAAAAGCAAACGAACGCAAGCTGTTGCTCGATCGCGGCCTCAACGCCTTGCGCAAAGCGCTCACCGACGACCGATCCCATCGAGCCGCCGATGAAATCGAATTCAAACGCCGCAGCCACCAACGGCACCGATTTTACGGTGCCTTGCAACACCACCAGCGCATCGGTTTCGCCGGTTGATTTTTGCGCTTCGTCGAGGCGTTCCGGATATTTTCTGCTGTCCTTAAATTTCAAACTATCGACGGGATAAATATCCGCGCCGATTTCGAATTGCATTTCTTCATCCAACAATAATTCCAACCGCGCACGTCCGCCGAGACGATTGTGATGACTGCATTTTGGACAAACGTTGAGATTTTTTTCCAGATCGGCGCGATACAGCACCGCGTCGCATGACGAGCATTTGACCCACAGGCCTTCCGGCACCGCGCCTTTCTTCCCGGCGCCGGTATCGCGCTTAATACGCGGCGGTAAGAGTTTCTTGAACCAACTCATGCTGCGGTCGAGTCCATCGCGCTGCGAATGCCGCTGAGCAAGTTGCTGACGTTTTCCAGCACATTGCCGGCGCTGGAACTCTCGATCTCCTGAATAATTCGGCTGCCGATCACAACCGCGTCGGCAATAGCCGCAACGGCTTTCGCGGTTGCCGCATCGCGAATCCCAAAGCCGACGCCGACCGGAATATTTGCCGCCGCTTTAATTTTCGGTAACTTCGCCGAGACTTCCGTCAAGTCGATATTCGCGGCACCGGTAACACCTTTCAGCGAGACGTAGTAGACATATCCCCGCGCTAACTTGCCAATCGCCGCAATACGCGCATCGCTAGTCGTCGGAGCAAGCAGGAAAATGGGATCAAGTTGCTGTGCGCTCAAATGCTTAAATAAATCGCCGCCCTCTTCCGGCGGATAGTCCACCACCAACACGCCATCGACGCCGCTGGCGCGCGCAGCGGTTGCAAAAGATTCATAGCCCATGTGTTCGATCGGATTGGCGTAGCCCATCAACACCACCGGCGTGGTGTTGTCGGTTTTGCGAAATTCCGCGACATAGCTCAGAACGTTTTTAACCCCGACACCTTGCTTAATCGCGCGTTCGCTGGAACGCTGAATTGCCGGACCATCGGCCATCGGATCG
>JANOGO010000176.1:0-6039 GCA_031406045.1 Pseudomonadota bacterium | reverse complement strand
GCCGCTGGCGTCGACTTCATAAATCGTAATCACCTCGCGCTTCTTCGGCTCTTCGATCATGTCGTTGAAATGAAAGCCCCACCACGCAGCCGCGTTGCTGCCGAAACTTTTGCCTTTATATGATGTGTTCGCGCTGGGCCGCGGGCGCACGTCGATGATGCGCACTTCGAGAATATCGCCCGGCTCCGCGCCCTTCACTGCGATTGGACCGGTACAAATGTGCACGCCGTAACCGCCACCCGCGCCGACCTTATGATCCATCGGCCCGGCGCCGCGTTTGTTTACGCCCTTCTTGGTCTTGTCCCAATAGAACACGCTTTCGGCGCCCTTGTCACCTTTAATCATGCGCTCGAAGTCGTCATTGGCGTGATGCGTTAACGTTTCGAGCGTAACGAAGTCGCCGGAATCGACTGTAACCAACGGTTTTAGAATTTTACTGAAGTAGCCCCAATGCACCGTTTCCAGCAGCGCACGAACGTAGTAGTGATTTTTTTTCGGTGCGCCGGGATCTTGCGCGGCGGCTATTTGACTGACCCCGAGTGCCGCCGCACCGCTACCGGCGGCCGCGGCACCTTTCAAAAATTTTCGGCGGGACGGATCAGCCGTTTTGGATTTCGGCGTTTTTTTGCGAAACAACTTTGTTACGGACATGGTTGCACCTCGGTGGAAAATTATTTACGAGGAAATGCAAAAGCAATTCACGTGCCATAAAAATTTTCCCAAGGGAATGGCTTAAGAGCCTTATCTGGTGCGGCTCTCCAGGCTATTGAGAATTAAAATCTAAATCAATCGGCGCACAAGTGTGGTGCTCAACCGAATCCCGCGCACGTTGATAGAACGGATACCCATATGTCTCATCCCATCAGCATTAAGACGCCAACCCGCAGGAGGTAAACCGAAATTGGCGTTTGAAGGCCCGGGGGAAGGCGTGCTCCGATTCATAACCCGGCTGATCGGCGATAATTTTCATGGGCAGATCGCTGGTTTTTAGCGCTTGCGCCGCAAGCTGCAGACGCCAGTGCGCCGGATATTGCATCGGTGGTTGATCGAGGAAGCGCTTGAAACGACCGGCCAACACGGTACGGACACTCCCCACCCGGCGCGCCAAACTTTCGCCGCTCCAGTCTTGGAGCGGGGCCGTACAACGCGTCGAAACTGATGAACAGAGGCAGGACTTTTCAACCACGTTTCTTAAGCGCCGAATATCGGCTGTTTACGCTAACGAATTCAGGTCGTTCTGCACGAATTTTTAAACCGAGTCGAACGTAGATAAATGCTGCATCGAGCGCGTTCGCAAATCAACGTCACGCCAGATGAATTGTCTTGCAGATATATGGTAAACTATATGGCATGCAAAAGACTACCGTATACATCCCCTCAGACATTAAATCGGCCCTCGGCAAGCTCGCCACGGCACGCGGGTTGAGTGAAGCCGAAGTTATTCGCCAAGCGCTTCGCGCCGTAACTGCTGAGATCGTCCCGCCGCGACCCCGCTTGCCGTTATTCAAAAGCGGCAAACCACGCTTGGCCGAGCAGATCGACGACGCGCTCAAAGGATTCGGCGAGACTTGATCCTAGTCGATACCAGCGGGTTACTGTCCGCCCTCGATGAAAGCCAGCGTCACCACCGCGACTGTGCCGCTGCGCTCAACGAAGCTGCGCCGCCATTACTCTTATCTCCCTTCGTTCTCGCCGAGCTCGACTATTTGCTCATGCGACACCTGGGCGCGCCGGCTCAAGCCGCCTTACTGGACGAAGTCGCCCGTGGCGCTTACCGATTGGAACCGTTTGATGCGACCGACATCGCCCGCGCCAAGGAAATCGTTGATCGCTACGCCGATCTCGCCATCGGATTGGCCGACGCATCGATTGTCGTCCTAGCGCAGCGCCATAGCATCAACTCCGTACTGAGCTTGGATGAGCGGCATTTTCGGGCGATGCGTATCGATCGACGTAAGCGATTCAAAGTTCTGCCGTTCGACCGTTAAGGAAGCTCTGAATAAGTTCGAGTTCTAACTGAGACAAGGCGCGAGCAAAAAATATCGACGCCGCATACGCATGATATGTCAGGAGATATTTTTTGTGAGCAACGCAGTATCGCGACGAAATCGGACTTATTCAGAGCTTCCCTAAAGCGCCCGCCTAGGAAAGTACCGCAAGCGTGGCCAGCAAAGTAAGACGCCCTTTAAGAGAAGAACCCATTGAGGCGATCCCTCAGCCCGCGCCTGAACTGAAGGAATTTCTCGCCACCCAGGACAAGTCGACGCTGATAGCGGTCTTGGCCGAACTGGCAGAAGCGAACGAGCCCGTTCGACAACGCCTTGAGCGACTTAAGCTGCGTACCGACCCGCGAAAACTGGCGACCGCATTCAAACGCATTCTCTCCGCCTGGCGGCGCAGCACCAAGTTTATCGATCTTCGCGCCGGTAGCGCCTTTGCGGCCGAGCTTTTGGAATGGCTCGATCAAGTCGAACGGGAACTCGTTATGCTGGATCCGGCTCGGGCTTTAGGCCTCATCGAAGGGCTGATCGAGTGCGATGGCCCTTTCATGGAACGTGCCGACGATTCCGATGGCAGCATTGGTGACGTGTTGCGCATCGCCTGCGAACGTTGGTTGCAGACGGCAAAACAAATTAATAATAGCGACATTGATTGGGTGGAACGAATTTATAGCCTTGCTAACGCCGATGACTATGGTGTCCGCGAAGCGCTGCTGTCGCAAGCGAATATGTTGCTGGATGAGGCGTCGCTACGGGTCTTGGCCGGCCGCTTCGAAGGGGATTTATATCTCGCACTAAAGCAAGGCTCGGGACAATCCCTAGCACCACGGGTATTCATGGCCTCGGGTTCGATTCATCTTGTTTCTGAAGCGCTCGGTGATCCTGACCTTCACGTGCGCGCGGTTGCTCAATACAGCCCCAATCCGAATGATCTGCAAAAAGCTGGATTCGCCGAAGCCTACCTGCGGCATCAGCGACCCGAAAAGGCATTAGCCTGGCTCGAGGGCGACTGGGGCAATCGGGAAGATTCTCGCTTGCGACTCCTTGCCCAAACGCAAGCGATGCTTGGCCACAATGACGACGCTGCAGATATTCGCCGTCGCGTCTTTTGTAGCAGCGGCGCCGTTGACGATTTCCGTGCCTGGCGCGAACTACTTTCAAGTGCCGACCATGAAACGGCAAATCAGGCCGCTCGCGACAAAGCATCGGCCGTCTCCGATCCGATTGATGCAGCCAGGCTATTGCTTGAGATTGGCGATGCGGCCGGCGCCGCCAATCTTTTGGTTGAACGCTACGAAGCAATCGATGGTCGGCGTTACTATTTATTGCTACCAGTCGCCGAAGCCTTGGAAGCAGGCCAACTTTTATTGGGCTGCACTGCCTGCTATCGAGCGCTGCTTTTAGGAATATTGTCTCGCGGTTATGCGCCGGCGTATGCGCATGCCGCACGCTATCTCAAACTCTTGCGGCGTTTCGCGGAAAATGTCTCAGATTTCGGGCCACTGTCCGACCATAAGGAATTCGAGATCCAATTAAGTAAAGTTCACGGTCGCAAGACGAGCTTCTGGAATTACATCGCGCGAAATTGAGTGCGGTTCCGCCAGGTCAAGGCTCGTAGCAGTTGCACAAGTAAGACGAAATACTTTTTCGGCCAGGCGGCGGCATTGTTGACCATTATTCCAACAGCACCGGATGTGGGCATCAAAGCGCGGCGCAAAACACCGAAGATCAAGAAACTGTCATCGTGTACCTCAACACGTTGGGCGAAGGCCGGTTGACATTTCAACCGGTTTGAGCGCTGAAGATCGGCTTCCCGTTAGACGACATTTAACGGACGGTGTGTGCTGGTGTTCTAGATGCCACCGAACGCTCGGCGACGTCCGTAACGTGCGCGAGCACAGCGGGCAGCTGCGGCTTTTGCCTCCGGCGAGCGCGTCACTTTTTCTTCAAGCGAATCGGCATCATGGCGTTCGGGTCGCCAACATTGCTCAACGATCCGTCATCGTTGGCGGCGAGCGCGAGATCTACTCCGTCAAAGGTCACGGTCACGCCTCGCGCGCTTTGCTTGTAAGTACAGGGCCCGGTCATCGGGCCGAAGGAGATGTAGCACTTGCTGGCCGCCTGAAACTCCAACTTCACGGTGCCGTCGGCGTTTTCCCAGTTGCCTGGCAGCTTTATGGCGGGATTCGCCGCGGCCGAGCTTGCTGCGGGCGCGGGTTTCTCCGCGTTCGCCGGCCCCGCGCTTGGGGTGCCGGTGCGCAGATCCTTGCACTCAACCCAGCCGATGGTGGTCGCGCTGGGTGTCTTGACTTGGCACCAGTTGCCGTTGACTTTGACCACGCTGCCCCGTTCTACGATGTGCGCATCGATCCAGCTTACCGCCGCACCAACCGGGATCGATGCGTTGGGCGTGCCGGCCTTTTGCACCAGACGCAGCTTCTGCGAGTTGACCGGAATCTGTTTTCCGGTCGGTATCCGGATGACGACATAACCACCGGCATCCGGGCCGACCACGATTTCAGCCAACGTCGGTCCGAGGCCGCTGGTGAACTCCACAAGATCGCCCGCCTGGGCCGTTTGCGATCTGGCCTGAGGGGCGACGGTAATGAGCGTTATGCCCAACATTGCGGTGATGATCGACTTTCTACGGACGTTGTTCACAGTTGTTCTCCTGCACGAGGATGTTGGTTGCCTGAAAGTGCTGAGCGAGAAAGAGCTAACGATTTTTGCTCGCGATCACTGTATCCCTGGCCGATGAATGATCGAACGCCGCTTTTCGCCTACCATTAATCTATCGCTAAGCTGGTTAAGCGTCAATCGTCATTGATGGCGGGCTTGGTTGGATGAAATCTCGCGTTTTTGGGGTAGGTTCGGGTCGTTCATGAGCTTGAATAGCGACTCTGCGCCTCGAAGGAACAGTATTGGCCGCGAATGAATGCGACGATCCGCGAAACTGAATAATTTTTCGTCGTCGGCGCGTGGATTAACGTCGCCCAGCTAAAATCAGATCAATGCACCTTTCCAAGTCGCGTCCATGCGTCGGAACACATCTCGACCCGACAATATGAACGCTTACTCAAAGGATGGGTTGCCTCGATCGGCCTAGATCCATCGGCCTATGGCACACATACGATGAGAAGAACAAAAGCCACTTTGATCTACCGTCAAACGTAGAACTTACGCGCCGTCCAATTTTTGCTTGGACACACGAAACTTGAAAGCACCGTGCGATACCTGGGTATCGAAGTCGACGATGCGCTAGAGATTTCGGAACAAACGGAAGTATAGTTTCATTGATAATCCAGCGGTGACCGGATTGAATTGGTTACCGCTGATTTTGATCCAGCAATGTGGAAATTGGACCGATTCGCGCCCGTTAGGTTGCTCAATCGGAAAGCCTAAATATCGATTGAAATACTACGCTAGCAGCGTATACGCGGAACGCGTATAGTGCGGTTATGGTTTTGTCGAATTAACGCCTTTTGTCAGTTTCCGCAATGAGTACTGGCCCGATGAGGACCTGCGGGCGTTGCAGAATTTTCTGATGCTGTCGCCGGATGCCGGCGATTTGATTCGTGGCGGCTCGGGATTGCGAAAGATCCGGTGGTCGGCGCAGGGTCGGGGAAAGCGGGGTGGCGCTAGAGTGATCTACTACTGGCACAGACCGAAGGAACACATTTATCTGATATACGGGTATGTCAAAAGCGAACGCGAAGATTTGAAGCCGCAGCAAGTAGCCGTACTGACTGATTTGATGAAGGAATTGAAAGATGGATAAGCAGCATTTCGAGCAATTGATCAAGGGCGTGCGGGAAATGAAACGCCATGTCGCCGGCAAAGTCGTCCGTGGCGTGCGCGTAACGGAAATGACCGATCCAGACATTCGCGGCATTCGTGAGGCGGCGAAGATTAGTCAAACGCAATTCGCGAAACTAATCGGCGTGAATGTTCGGACGTTGCAAAACTGGGAACAGAATCGGACGCGTCCGGCCGGTCCGGCGCGGGCACTATTAAAAATCGTTGCATCGAATCCGAAGGC
>JANOGO010000153.1:0-4534 GCA_031406045.1 Pseudomonadota bacterium | reverse complement strand
GGTGCTCGACGGTGACCGACTGGTCGGCCTGCTGAGTGAGAGCGATTGCCTGCGCCTGCTCGGTCGCATGTTGGCGGGCAACGAGGCGGCCCACACAAAATCCCAGATAGAAGCCGGATATACGGAAGCAGTCGTACTTAGGTTCATCAGCAAAACAATTTGCTTGCAAAACGGGAGGGGTCCATATATGGATCAAGCGCAGCGGATCCACCAAGCTGCCGATGTCACGCGGTGGGGTTTATTAAGTGCGGTGGATCCGCTGCGCTTGATCCACCTACCTAGGTTTTTGGTTCATGGAACGCCAGGCTGAACTTCATCGAAATTTTTTTGATTTGCCGCGTTGCGATTGTCGATTCGACGGTTTGCCGAACGACTAGAGGTTAATGACGGCGTCTTGATTTTCTCGCGAATGATCGGCCGTGCGCAAACTATTTGATTTTTAAGAAAAAGGAGTTCATCGGTATGCAAAAAATTGTTACACACTTATGGTTCGACCATCAGGCCGAGGACGCCGCCCAGTTTTATATTTCGATTTTTAGCAATTCTAAACTGGGTAAGATTTCACGTTATGGCGACGCCGGTGCGGCGATTTCTGGGCGGGCAAACGGCTCCGTTATGACGGTAGAATTTGAACTCGACGGTCAACGGTTTTTCGCACTGAACGGCGGGCCGATTTTTAAATTCAGCGAGGCCATTTCGCTGGTGGTCAATTGCGCCGATCAGGCCGAAGTCGATCGCATGTGGGACAAATTATGCGACGGCGGGCAGCCAAGCCAATGCGGCTGGCTGAAAGATAAATATGGCCTGTCGTGGCAAATCGTTCCGAGCGAATTGGGAACCTTGATGAGCGATCCCGATTCCAATAAAGTCGAACGGGTAATGAAGGCGCTGTTGCAAATGACGAAACTCGATGTCGCCACGTTGCGCAAAGCTTGATCCATTAAATCAGGAGAACGATATGACCCAATATGTAGATGGATTTGTGTTGCCGGTGCCGAAGAAAAATCTCGACGCCTATCGCCGCATGGCGCGTAAAGCCGGTAAGGTTTGGATGGAATACGGTGCGTTGCAATATATGGAATGCGTCGCCGACGACGTCAAACCGGGAAAGATCACGTCTTTCCCGCAAAGCGTGAAACTTAAGGATGATGAAACGGTGGTGTTTTCCTGGATCGTTTACAAGTCGCGTAAACACCGCGACAGTGTCAATGCTAAGGTGATGGCCGATCCGCGCGTGGCGTCGATGATGGATCCGAAAACCTTACCATTCGACGGTATGCGCATGATCTGGGGCGGCTTCAAGGGAATGGTCGAAATGTGAGGCGTGTCGAATTCGCGCATGAACATTCGACTAATTGTTGAGGATTGTGAAAACGAATGATCGCTCGCCCCTCACCCTGACCCTCTCCCCGTAGGGGCGAGGGGACACCACCTCTCTCGCGAGAATGGTTGAGGGAGTGCAGTCCCCTCTCCCCACCGGGGAGAGGGTGCAGGGTGAGGGGTCGCGGCCCAAGCACGCAAAAACTATTGGAAATGGAAACCCCAAAATGAAATACATGTTGCTAATTTACCTGGACGAAAAAGCGCTGAGCGAGGCGGAACGGCAAGCTTGCTATACGGAATCGAACCAACTCGCCCACGATATTCATGCTAGCGGCCAGTATCTGGCGGCGAGCCCATTGCAGCCCGTCGCGTCGGCTACCAGCGTGCGAATACGCGAAGGCAAGCGAATGGTGACCGATGGCCCGTTCGCCGAAACGCGCGAACAACTCGGCGGATATTTTCTCGTCGAGGCGAAAGATTTGGACGAAGCGATCGGCATCGCCGCGCGTATCCCGATGGCGAAACGCGGAACTGTTGAAGTTCGGCCGCTGATCGAGATTGCCGGACTACCCTAGTGTCGTGAATCGATTTCTGAGGAGAAACCTATGAGTGGCGTGCGAGTATTGGTAGGAACGAAAAAAGGCGCATTCGTTTTGACGTCGGACGCAAAACGCGAGCGCTGGAATGTCGAGGGCCCGCACTTCGGCGGCTGGGAAATTTATCACATGAAAGGCTCGCCGGTCGATCCGAATCGCATCTACGTGTCGCAAACCAGCAGTTGGTTCGGGCAAATGATCCAGCGCTCCAACGACGGCGGCAAAACCTGGGAAGCGGTCGGCAATAAATTCGAGTACGACGGCGTAACCGGCACCCATCAATCGCACGACGGCACGCTGCGCCCATGGGAATTTAAACGGGTCTGGCACTTGGAGCCATCGCTCACCGATCCGGATTCGATTTACGCCGGCGTTGAAGACGCCGCGTTATTTCAATCGACCGACGGCGCGATGACGTGGCAGGAACTCCCCGGCCTGCGCGGTCACGGCACGGGGCCATTGTGGCAGCCCGGCGCCGGCGGCTTGTGCTTGCATACGATTTTGCTGGACCCGATTAATCCGCAGCGCATGTTCGTCGCGATTTCCTCGGCGGGCGCGTTTCGCAGCGATGATGCCGGCACGACCTGGCGCCCCATCAACCGCGGCTTACACTCGCAATATATTCCCGACCCGACGGCAGAAGTCGGCCATTGCGTGCACCGCATCGCGATGCATCGCTCGCGTCCGAATGTCCTTTATATGCAAAAGCACTGGGACGTGATGCGCAGCAATGACGGCGGTGATTCGTGGCATGAGGTGAGCGGCAATCTGCCGAGTGATTTCGGTTTTCCAATCGACGTTCATGCGCACGATCCGGAGACGATTTACGTTGTACCGATCAAGAGCGATTCGGAACATTATCCGCCCGACGGTAAGTTGCGCGTGTACCGCAGCAAGAGTGGCGGCAATGAATGGGAAGCGCTGACCGACGGGCTACCGCAAAGCGATTGCTATGTGAATGTATTGCGCGATGCGATGTGCGTCGATTCGCTCGATCCGTGCGGCGTCTATTTCGGCACCAGCGGCGGGCAGGTTTATGCGTCGGCCGATTCCGGCGATCACTGGTCGGCCATCGTCCGCGATCTGCCCGGCGTATTGTCGGTCGAAGTTCAGATGTTGCCGTGATCCGCGTGGTATTGCCCTCGCACTTGCGGGTGCTGGCGCGCGTGACTGGCGAGGTTCAGCTCGACATCGTTGGCGTGGCTACGCGCGCCACGGTACTTGATGCGCTCGAAGCGCGCTACCCGATGCTGCGTGGAACGATTCGCGATCAGGTGACGCAGCAGCGCCGTCCGCTGGTGCGGTTTTTCGCCTGCGAGCGGGATCTTTCGCACGAATCAGCGGACGCGCCGTTGCCCGAAGCGGTCGAAAAAGGCTTGGAACCGTTTTTGATTGTCGGTGCGATTGCGGGCGGCTAAATAATTCCAGTAGGTTGGGTTGAGGCACGAAACCCAACTTGCTTGCGAGGAACGCAGTGTTGGGCTTCCTGCGTCAGCGCCAACCTACCAGTTCAATAACGATGCCTGGGAACCCGCATGGATAGTGCCTGGCAGGTCATACCCTGCCAGGCGCCAAGTGGGGAGAGGCTCGTGGCGGAGCGCCGGTAGGGTGCGCACATCGCACGGCCCAGCTCGTGATTGAACCAACACAATAAATTGACCCCGTATGAACGCAGCGCTATAGTGCCGCGTTAAATATTCCCTTAACTCGTTCCACCCTCATCTAAGGACCTTCATGAAAAAAACACTTATCGCTGTGGCCTGCGCCATGGCTGCTTTCGCCAGCTCTGCCGCTGACATGACCGAAGAGCAAAAAACCGTTTATACCCTCGGCGCGATTATCGGCAAACAGCTTTCGGTATTCGATTTATCGCCGGAGGAAGTGGCGCTGGTCATGAAAGGGTTGAGCGATTCGGTGACCGGCGCTAAATTGGCGGCGGAGGGCGATATCTATGGCCCCAAAGTTCAAGAATTGGCCAACCTGCGCCGCGCTTTGGTCGCGAGCAAACAAGTCGCCGCGGGCAAAGCCTTCGCGGAAAAGGCGGCGACGGAACCGGGCGCCGTCAAGACCGCCTCGGGTTTGATTTACCTTTCGTTAAAAGATGGTTCAGGCGCAAGCCCGGTAGCGACGGATACGGTGAAGGCAAATTATCGCGGCACGTTGCCTGACGGGACCGAATTTGATAGTTCTTACAAGCGCGGTCAACCGATCGACTTTGCGTTGAATGGCGTGATCAAGTGTTGGACCGAAGGCTTACAAAAAATGAAGGCCGGCGGAAAGGCGCGCTTGGTGTGCCCACCGGAAATCGCCTATGGCGACCAAGGCGCGTCGGGCGCGATTCCGCCGAATGCAACGTTAAACTTTGAAGTGGAGTTGATTGCGATCAGCCCCGCGCCTGCGGCGGACGCGCCGGAACCCGCCGAGAAAAAATAAATTATTCGAGTTGGGCTAAAGAAAGCCACCCGCCGCGGTGGCTTTTTTCATTTTGGGAGACGAGAATTTTTTTTGACCTGTCGATTTCGGCCAAGCTCGTTCGACAAGATAGTATCAAGACCATTAATTTTCGTTACCTAGTGACAGTCCTCGAATTTAACTCCTTCCCTTGTGCGCGCCAG
>JANOGO010000150.1:0-4806 GCA_031406045.1 Pseudomonadota bacterium | reverse complement strand
TGATGTAATGGGTTGCCATGAACAGCTTGCCATCATTCATTTCCGCTACGGCGCGCATGTGGGAATAGGCTTCGATACGCACGCGTGTGTCGATGTCGGCGCGGCCACTATCGGGAGTAAAGGTAAAAATCGCGGCGACCGGCGACGGATTGGCGTCGATGAAAAGATAGAGCTTTTGAATGAAGCGATCTTTGGTTTGGCTGAGGCCGGTCTTAATTTGCACCGGTACCGTGGCGGCGTCTTCGGCGCGCTTCGGCGCTTTGAGCGCGACGACTTTGCCATCGGTATCGTCGGTAATCGTGCGATTCTCAAAATAACTCGCGCGTACCTTTTTCCATACTTCCGATTGGTCGCTATCAGGCTCGGCATCGGCGGCAAATGTTGCTGCACTCAACCCAAGCAAACCGGCGAGGAAAATCCCCGTCATGCCTTGTTTTAATGTTGTCGTTAGTTTCACGGTTGGCACCTTTGTCCAATGCATCTCACAGTATAGCTTAGGAAGCTCTGAATAAGTTCAAGTCCTAAATGAGACAAGGCGCGAAAAAAAATATCGACGCAGCATATTCAACATATGTAAGGAGATATTTTTAGTGAGCCAAACATAGAGCCATGACGAAATCGGACTTATTCAGAGCGTCCTCTACTCTTCCCATTCCAGCTCGGCGTATGTCGCGGTTACGGTGCGGCGATGAAAATTCTCGAATTGCTGCCATTTATCTTTCTCGTCCCACGCCACGCCTTCGATGGCTTGTTGAATAGTCTGTTTGTCCTTCAAAGCCTTACGCACGCCGTCAGCAACTTTCGACAAATAACGTTCTTGCGGCTCGATCGCGCTCGGCCATGGCGCGGTGATGGGGCCGTGACCGGGAATGACCTGTTTCGCCGGAATTTTCTTTAGGTCGGCGATCACCTTCAACCAACCGGGAATGCTGCCATCCATCGCCGGCACATGATCAATAAACAGTAAATCGCTCAGCCACAGGGTTTGCGTTTGTTCGTCAAACACGCTGATGTCGTTATCCGTGTGACCGACCGGCCAGGCTTGGATTTTGAGTATGCGTCCGCCGAGATCCAGAGCAAGGGTCTCGCCTGCTTTAACGGTTTTGGTCGGCGGCGTGAGTTCGCTGCCTTCCGCGACGTCGCCCAAATCCCGTTTCAGCGAATTGCTGAAGTTATTGCTGCGCGCAGCCGCGGCTTTTTCCAGCCGGTCGTGGCCGATGAATACAACGTTATCGGCTTTGAATGCCGAATTACCGAACATGTGGTCGGGATGCACGTGACTGTTGATGACGTAGCAAATCGGCTTGGGAGTCGTTTTCTTAATCGCTTCGCGCAGCAGCAAACCGACTTTCATGCTGCCGCCGGCATCCAGCGTCGCGACACATTTCTCGCCGACGATAAAGCCAATATTGGCCTGATCGCCCATGTTCGCCGGCGTGCGCTCGGCAACCATCTGGCCTTGGTGCACGAAAATACCCGGCGCGATTTCTTTTAGGTTAAAGCGAGCCTCGCTCGCCACGGCAACCCCAGGCGTGCAGGCGAGAATAACGGCGGCAAATTGCGAAAATTTCTTCATTGTTGTTTCGTGTCCGTTAATATTTTCTTTCGTTACGCATTACGTCGCCCCTCATCCCCGGCCCGTCTCCCAGAGGGAGAAGGGAGTTAATCCCCTCTCCCTCTTGGAGAGGGTTAGGGTGAGGGCTGCGCCATCCAATCCCACCAACCCCATAACGCTCAGTAGTCATACTTAATATAACGAAAGCGCTGATCGTCGCTCGGCGTGCCTTCCAAACCTTTACCTTCGAGCTTCGGTTGCCAGTGCACCACCGATTCGATTTTTTTCGCTAACTCAAAATCCTTATCGGTAATCCCTTTCGCGGAATGAGTGCATAACTTCACGATCACAAATGCGTAAGAAACTGTGAGGTCGGGGTGATGCCACGCCGCTTCGGCAAGATGGCCAACAGTGTTGACGACCATTAGCGTGCCTTTCCAGCCTTCGGTTTTGTATTTGCGGCGAATCCACCCTTCTTCGAAAAACCATTTCGGCAATTCGCTTTCCAGTTTCGACTTAATATCGCTTTCCGAATAGACTCGTTCCTGCTCCATGATTTCCTCCTGTTCGCGCTTAATCGTTCGACTGCGTTTCGCTTCTTTGATTCAATTCATTTTGCCACAGGTCTGAAAATTTCCGGGTGCCCTGCCAGGAGGCTCATGGATATTGCGTCTCCGGGCATATGCCGTCAATCGCCGCATGGGATATGGCTGCTGGCACAGCGCGCGTAGCAATGGCGAAAGATTTTTCCCCGAGCTCAGGGCGATCCTGAGAAAATTATGGCTATGCAACCAACGACCACCTTAACCGGCATCCCCACTATGGCGCCGCACTGGGCACGACAAATCTTTCCGCGAATTGGCGCCCACTGGCTATTAAAGTCATTTGGCACGACCGCTTACATGTGCGTTTTCTTCTTTGCCTATTTTCATTTAATGCGCCACCCGTCGTCCAGCGTCACGGTGATGCCGGTCTCGGCGATCGATCAGCTCGTACCATTTCAACCCTCCATGCTGATTCCCTATTTTTCCTTGTGGCTTTATGTCTCGCTACCGGCCGCGTTGATTCTCGATCGCCGCGAATTAATCGGCTACGGTTGGTGGCTCGCGGGAATGTGCGTCGCGGGATTAGCGTGTTTTTATTTTTGGCCGACGACGGTGCTATTGCCCATCGCGGAATGGAGCAAGCATCCGAGCTTCGGCATTTTGCAAGGCGTGGACGCCGCCGCGAACGCCTGCCCGTCGATGCATGTTGCTGCCGCGATGTTCTCGGCATGCTGGCTCAATCACAACTTGCGCGACATGGGCGCACCGCCTATGGTGCGGCTGTTCAATTGGTTATGGCTCATCGCCATCGCTTATTCGACGATGGCGATTAAGCAACATGTGTTCATCGACGTGATCGCAGGACTCGCGCTTGCGTTGGTGTTTGCGCTGCCGTCGTTAAAATACCGCTGGAGCCGTAGGGTGGATCAAGCGTAGCGGATCCACCCTACCCGGTATCAATATCTCACCACGCCCAATATTCGCCAAATCGCCCATCCACCGCCGAGCGTGATTTGCCGGAAACTTCAGGTCGGAAAATGGCGCGCCATGCCGGTATATCGCGGGAATCAACAGCGCCAAAAACCCAAACGGATGAACGCCGCAATCGTTAAACGTCGGCGGCAAATCCTTCGGCAATTGCGACAATAACAACGTACCGCGTTTCATGGCGAAGCCGGCGTTCTCGCCGACATTCCGAATAACGACAATCGTCCCGCCGGACATGCGCGACCCCAAATAATCGTCGGCGTTTCCTGCGACTAAGATCATGCCGCGGCGCATTTGATCGCCCGCGCGCGCGCCGACGTTTCCTTTAACGACCACGGTGCCGCCAAACATACCGCGCCGTTCGCCGGGCAAACCGCCGCCGACAAAATCACCAGCATTGCCGTTGATATACAAGGTGCCTCCGCGCATCTCACACGCAGCGAAGATGCCGGCATCTTCAGCGACACGCAACACGCCGCCCTTCATAGCCAGGCCAAGATAATCACCCGCGCGGCCGTCGACAAGAATTTCACCGCCGGTCATTGCGGCGCCGATACGATCCAATTTTCGTCCGTCGCCGGAAAAAACGATCCGCTCCGGATCGCGACCCGTTACTTTGAATAACTCCGCAACGGCGATACTAGTATTTCCCATCGGCAATTCAATGCGTCCAATCTCCGCGCCAGTCTTGCCTCTCAGGCCATCGGGCGTCAGCGCAGAGCAATCGACGCGCTGCGTTAGATTTACCCTAAGCGAAAACGTCCGCGCGCTCACGGTTTAGCTTTCAGCAATTTATGCAAGTGAAAATGAAACGGCCCGAGCTTGCCGCCGTAATTTCCGGCGCTGATGCGCTTCACGCCTTTCGCTGCGCCGAGCGCGCAGGCGGCGCGAATGCCGACGATCATCGCGTCGCGCACGTCCGCTTCCGTCAAACCGTCAATGACGATTTCCAACACCGCACCGATGTCCGGCGTCAATTCCGTTTTGGTGATACCGCGAATGGTCGGGCAAAACGCTTCGTTGGTCGACGCCGGCAAGGCTTTATATTTCGAGCCGACTTTCGAACCGGAGCGCACCACGCCGCCGGGAAACGGCATGATGACGTTGCGCACTTTGCGCATCGCCTCGATCGCCGCCTCACTCGCCGCCAGCGCGGCCGCTTGGTCGGTCGCCAGAATCAAAAAATTTCCGCCGCCGACGGCTTTCACCATGCCGGTGGATTCTTCGCAGAGAAATTCGCCGTCCATCACCGGCACGCGCCAGTAACGTTTGCTGTCGATTAGTTTTGCGATTTGAAACCCGTCGCCGAAATAGCGCAGATTTTTTCCAAGCGGTAATTTTTCGCCTTCGTGGATCCCGGCAAAGCACGCGCTAGTCGGCGAGGTCAGCACGCATTGTCCAACGCGGCGCTCCAATTGCTTGGCCAATTCTTTGGTCGACACAGCGAACAACAACACCGACGCACCCGGCCGCCCATCCGGCGTTTCGCTCGGATCAAGCCGCCGCTCGATCCCCGCCTCGCAGCCGCACGCGATAACCGATGTCGCAAAACCCGTCAGCGACAGCGCCGAGTGGTATGCCCATTTCAAATTGTGCGCGGTAATGAGTATTCGCGTCGCCTTCATGCCGAAGGCTTCGGCGAACGTATCGTCGATGTGAGTGCCGTTGATAACCATGGCGCTATGTTACGCGGAGCGTGGCCGGCACAGCAACGTTGAC
>JANOGO010000114.1:0-3089 GCA_031406045.1 Pseudomonadota bacterium | reverse complement strand
GCCGCCTTTGATATCGAGATTGATATGACGCAAAATTTCGCGCGTCGGCGTGCGGCCGAACAGCGGCTTCGCGGCGCGATCGGGCAAGGCAAGGCTTAGTCCGCGAATTGAAACGAGCGGCACTATTGGCTTTTCCGACCGCCGTCATGCGCACGCGCCTCGGCCCAAAGCGCGTCGACCAATTCTGGCGGCACCGGAAGCAACGCATCAGCCGGCCGATCGAAGCGCGGTGTCGCCGCGAGCAATGCGCGCGTATAGGCGTGTTGCGGACGAGCGAACAATTCTTCCACCGGTTTCGATTCCAGAATGCGACCGGAATGGATCACGCTAACTCGATTGCAAATTTTTGCGACCACGCCCAGATCGTGCGTGATGAACAAAATGGCGGTGTTCGAGCTCGCTTGAAGCTCTTTGATCAAACGCAGGATCTGCCGTTGTACCGTGACGTCCAATGCCGTGGTCGGCTCGTCCGCGATGATCAGTTTTGGTTTGCAGGCGAATGCAATAGCGATCAACACGCGCTGGCGCATGCCGCCGGAAAGTTCGTGGGGAAATTGTTTCAGCACGCGATCGATTTCGCGAATGT
This sequence comes from Pseudomonadota bacterium, assembly GCA_031406045.1. Lineage (GTDB taxonomy): Bacteria > Pseudomonadota > Gammaproteobacteria > Burkholderiales > JALYOK01 > JALYOK01. Next base: position 2,503 of record JANOGO010000114.1, on the reverse strand, counting down.
GCACGTCGTTTAGTAAATTTGCTGCACGCTGCCGCGCCGCCGCTGCGCTCATGCCGAGGTGCAGTTGCAACACATCGGTGACCTGCGGCCCGATGCGCTTGACCGGATTGAGCGCCGTCATCGGATTTTGTGGGATCAGCGTGATGTCGCGGCCGAGCAATTCGCGCCGTTCGGCAGCGTGAATTTTCAGCAGCTCGTGGCCGTTGAAATTTATATAGCCGTGACCTATCTTGGCCGATTCGGGCAACAATCCGAGCACGCATTTGCCGACCATGGTTTTGCCGGCGCCGGATTCACCGACCAGTCCATGGACTTCGCCCTCCATAACTTGTAACGACACACCGCGCAGTATCGGTTGACCGATATCGAGATAAAGCGAGTTGATATCGAGAATGGTCACGGGGTTTTTTCGCTGGGGTCGAGTGCGCGTTTCAGTCCATCACCCAGTGCATTCATGCCAAGGACCGCCAAGATAATGCACAGCATCGGCAATGCCATCAGCCACCACGCTTGATTCACGTACTGTCGGCCTTCGGAAATCATGCCGCCCCAAGTCGCCGCGCCGGAGGCCACACTTAAACCGACGAAGCTCAAGATCGCTTCGACGACGATGGCGATACCCATCTCCATACTGAACAGAACTAAAAGAAGCGGCGCGACGTTCGGCAGAATCTCGCTCCACAAAATTCGCATCGGTTTTAGCCCGATGGTGATTGCCGACGTGACGTAGTCCAGTTCCCGCTGAGCGAGCGTTTCTGCGCGCACTATTCGACAAAAACGCGTCCAGTCGATCACGACAATTGCAACGATTACCGTTAGTAATCCAGGCCCAATTACTGCTGCTAGAACAATCGAAAGTAGCACCGGCGGAAAGCTCATCCAAATTTCCACTAACCGCGAAATGACGGCGTCGACCTTGCCGCCGAAATAGCCAGCAGCCAATCCCAGTGCGGTTCCCAGCAGACCGGCCAGTAATGCGGCAACAAAGGCGACGATCAGCGCGACGCGCGCGCCATGCAGCAGTCGCGACCCAATATCGCGTCCCAAACTATCGGCGCCGAAAACAAATTTACCATCGTAATCGCTGTGCCAAAACGGCGGCACAAACGAACTCATCAAATCTTGTTCGAGCGGATCGTGGCGCGAAAGCCATGGTGCGGCGATGGCGGCGAGCAGCATCAAACCGAGAACGAAACAACCGAAGACGAGTTGTTTGTTCCATGCAAAGCGTTTCATCGCTGCCGCACTCGCGGGTTAAGCCAGTGATAGCTAGCGTCGATCAAAAAATTAATCGCGATGAACAATACGGCGAAGGTCAGCACCAGTCCTTGTATCAGCGGCAGATCGCGCTGAGTCACCGCGCCGATGGCCATGTTACCGATACCGGGATAAGAATAAATGTACTCGATCAACACCGTGCCACCGATCAGAAACGTGAATTGCACGCCAGTCAGTGCGACGGTTGGAATCAGCGCGTTGCGCAGTGCCTCGCGCCAGATAATGCGAGTGCGCGTGAAACCTTTAACGCGGGCGAGCATGATGTAATCTTGATTCATCGCTTCGTTCAGCGAATTTTTTAGCACGCGCGCGATCATTGCGGCGAGCGGCAGCGCCAGTGCGAGCGCGGGCAAAATCGAGTGGGAAATGAGCGATGCGAACACGCGAAATTCGCCGCGCAGCAAACTCTCGACGAAAAAAAATTGGGTGCTTGGATTGAAATCCAGCGATGGATCGAGCCGACCCGAAATCGGCATGATCGGAATCAACACGCCTAACACCAAAATGAAAACCAGGCCCCACAAAAAATCAGGGATCGCTAAGGCCAATCCGGAGAATCCGTCGGCAACGGCCTCGGGCCAGCGGCCGCGCCAATAAACGCTCGCGACAGCGAATAACACGCCGAGGGTGAGCGCAATCGTCACCGCGAAAAACGCCAACTCCAATGTAGCTGGCAGACGCGATAACACCAGTGACAAAACATTCTCGCGCAAGCTGATGGAGTTGCCGAAATTGCCGTGAGCGATGGCGCCAAGCCAAGATATGAACTGCTGCCAGATGGGTTTGTCGAGGCCGTAAAATGCGCGCAAGTTGGCGATGTCCGCTTCGCGCGCGCCGGGCGGAATTAGCATGGAGATCGGATCGCCGGGCACGACGCGCAACAAAACGAACACGATTAGTGCGACGCCAAATAACGTGGGGATGATCCAGAGTAGGCGGCGGAGCCAGTAGGACGGATTCATAGAATTTCGACAGTCGTAGGGTGGGCAAGGTATTTTTTGTCCACCCTACGGCGGCACGTCATTGCGCCTGAAGCGAAACAATCTCGTTCTTCAGACCCACATCGAGATTGCTTCGTCGCGTTGCTCCTTTCCATGAACCCCATGCCAGTCATTGCGAGCGAACGCGAAGCAATCTCGCGCGCAGCGCGCTCTAGCGTCGTCAAATCGAGATCGCCACGTCGCCCTTCGGGCTCCTCGCGATGACAAGATTGGGCGTTTGCTAT
>JANOGO010000113.1:0-4143 GCA_031406045.1 Pseudomonadota bacterium | reverse complement strand
ATAGCAAACGCCCAATCTTGTCATCGCGAGGAGCCCGAAGGGCGACGTGGCGATCTCGATTTGACGACGCTAGAGCGCGCTGCGCGCGAGATTGCTTCGCGTTCGCTCGCAATGACTGGCATGGGGTTCATGGAAAGGAGCGTTTTTTGCGACGAAGCAATCTCGCATTTCGCGAGCAGCAATAATCGCGATTGCTGAGTCGCAAAAACGCTCCTCGCGGTGACAAGTTTAGAAGGCGTTGGAGTTCGTGATACGCAGCGATTAAGTCCAAGCCGCAAGATATTCGCGCCAATGCTGACCATCCTGCACGCTCAACGTATCGCGCACTAACTTTACTTCTTTTTCATACTGCTCGCGAGTCGCGTGACCGCGCATCAGTTGAAAACGCTGGAACATCAGATAGGTGTTCACTACATCGGTTTCGCAATAGTTTCGAATCGATACGATTTCGCCATCTTGAAATGCTTGCCAGACTTTCGAACCGTCCATGCCAAGCTTGCCGGGAAAACCGCACAACTTGGCCAGCGCGTCGAGCGGCGCGTTGGCGCGCGGCTGATAGAGCGCTAATAAATCCATCAGATCGAGGTGGCGCGTGTGATAGCGGCTGATGTAGTTATTCCATTTGAACTCGCGATCTTCTTCGCCTAGTTCCCAATAGCGTGGCGCGACGACGCCATTGACCAGCGAGCGATAATGCAAAACCGGCAGATCGAATCCGCCGCCATTCCATGATACTAATTGCGGCGTATATTTTTCGATGCCGTCGAAGAAGCGCTGTATCAGCGTCGCTTCATTATCCTCCGGCGTGCCAAGCGTCCAGACTTTGAAGCTCTCGCGATCACGCAACGCGCAGGATATGGCAACAACACAATGCAGATGCAACGGCAAAAAATCGTTACCGGTTTTTTCGCGCCGCTCATTGAACGCCCGCTCGGCAACTTCCGCTGCAGGCGTATCGCGGGGCAGCTCGTAAAGCTTGGCTAGGCCATCCGTATCGGGGATGGTCTCAATGTCGAAAACAAGAATGGGTAGCAAGATAGAAAAACTATTTCTTCACCCAATTGCCGCTGCCGTCTTGCACATACCAACCGGCGCCGGCTTTTTGAATGAAGCGTTGCGCAAACGTCGCGCGGATATCGCCTTCCCATTCGGGATGACCGTTCGCTTTGGCGATTTCTTTATAGAGCGCGGCGCGATCCTGATTTTCTTGCGCGACTAGGCTATTGATCGCGGCGCGATCTTTCAGCGGTAACGCGCTCGCGTCGCGCACGGCGACGTTGCCATCCTTCGCGAAACCCACTGCGCCGGATTGATAGGCGCCGGTCAACTGCCCGTTGCGCGCTTTCATGGAGTTGGTGATGGCGGTGATGCCGGGTGTATTCACATCTAAATTGGCCTGCGCCCACGAGAAATTCGCGGCGGCCAGCAACACGATGAAACTCAGCAAAGAAACGATTCGGTTCATGATTATTCCTCGGTAAAAAATCGCAGCAATTATTTCGGTGCGGGTGCTGGCTTATTCGCTTGCCGGCTCTGCAACACTTCGTCGATAATTTTATCGGCAGCTTTCTCCGCAGCAGCGGCGGGAAAGTAAACATTGATCGTGACACAGGCACTGAGCGCAGCGCCGAGCAGCAATAAACTAACGTAGTTTTTCATTCGCGTTTCCTTCATTCAAAACCTATTTGATCACCGGGCCGGCATTGCTTTGCGTGGCGGCCTTAATGCGCGCAAGCAACTCTTCCCAACCGACTTGGCGATTGTATCCCATGACCGTAATCGACGGTATGCCGCCACCTTGCACCAACACATAGCCTTGCGCGGTATTTTCGACACCGCCCATTTCGCAGACTGTGTTGCGTAACTTACACGTGAGGCCGATTTTTTTGTAGCCGAAGGTTTCGAAGATGCGCAAAAAACTGCGCTGAATCGCCGCAGCGGCGCCGGCGCCGCCAAGGGATGAAATATTCTGCACCGCTTGCTGGCTGATCTTGCGCGGATATTTTCCCTCGCTCGAGATGACGCGACCATCGAAACTCATCGGCTTCCAATTCGATAACAACATATTTTCCAACGCCATATCGATGCGGCCTTGCATTTTGCCGAACGAAAATGTTTTCGTCAGCGTATCTAAATCCAAATTGCTCATGACCAACGTACCTTGCAACTGCGGCGCCGCGCCTAACGCATCGCTCAATTGCATATTGGTCGCAACCATGATTCCGTCGAACACTTTGAACTGCAGCGCGCCATCGATAAAAATATTCTTGCCATCAAACCGCACGCGCGGAATCACGCCTTCCAGCGATCCCGCCATGGTCGGCCACTTCAGCGCCGCCGTCGGTTTCGGCAGCGGGATCGGCTCCACTTCTCCTTCGAATTCGCCAACCCATTCTTTACCTTCGCGGCGCGCTTTCATATTTCGAATCTTGATCGCGCCGTCGAGCATCGGCAAGGTCAATTCCGGCATGGAAAAACTCTCGCCCTTAAACTGAACCTTGGTCTTCACCGCGCCGATCGGCACGCCACCAATGCTTGCACTGTCAAACGCGATAACGCCCTCCCCCGCGCCGACGTTGACCCACGGAATATCGGCGCGCAGTTTCTCGATCTTGAATCGATTGTTGGTATCGGTGAGTGTCGCGTCGATCAGCTTAATATCAGCGCGTTGAATCTGACCGTTAACCATCGCGAGATACACATCACCTTTGCCGCTGGTACTGAACGTGTTGAAACTGCTGTTATCCAAAAATGGCTTAACCCAAGTCGCGAAGAGTGGCTCCAGATCTAGGCTGCGGCCGCGCAAATTTAAATCCGTTAACTTACCAGGATCGTTTTTCCATCGCGCGCTTAATGATATTTTTCCGAGCGGCGCGAAATCGATATCGGCATTGTCGATCTCAATGAACGCCGGATCGTACGTGCCGGTTGCGCGAAATTTCTTGTTGCTCTTTGCCAGATAAATCGGTTGCCACAACATCTCGCCGTCGGGCCAATCCAGCGCGGTCGTAAATCGCCAGCGTTGGCCGACTCGTTGCGCGTTCAAATCGATTACCGCTGCGATCTTTTCACCCGCGCGTAAACCAGCGGCATCGCTGAAATCCATATCCTTCAACACCAGTTTGCCTTGAATTTTCGCGTTGTCTTGCGGATCCGTTGTGAGAGCGATACGTCCGGAAAGCGATCCCTTGGTAAATGTTGGTAGTGTCGGCGGAATCAACGGAGCAAAGCGCGTGACAGCGCCTTCTTTTATGTCAATCGTAGCGTTCCAATTACCGCTCGCGCGGCTTGAGTTCACCTGCCAAGATTCGTTTTTGGGTTGCAGCGCGACACTAAAGGTTTCACTGTTAATGACATTGAATGTTAGGGGTATGACTTCACCGGATTCTTTCAGCTTGCCATCTTTGCAGGTGATGCCGGAAGACAAAACCGTCAAGCGTGCGCAACTGAGTTCCGTATCCGTTAGGCGTTTGCCATTGTTGACGAGCTCGCCGATTCTAAGGTTAAGATGACCCGCCGGTTCGAGTAATTGCCACGACGCGGAAATCCGTTTTGCCGACACGCTTGGATTAGTAATCTCATCGGCGGAAATTGAAATTCGCGTAAGCGCAACGCCCGGCGTCGCTACACAAGAAAAAACAACGAGTAAGAATAAGCAACGGCTCCGATTGAGCATCAGTTCGCTAATCGGGGAAAACACCCGTCGACAGATAGCGATCGCCTCGATCGCACACGACGTGAACGATCACGGCATTTATAACTTCCGCCGATACTTGCAGTGCGGCAGCTAAACCGCCGCCGGATGAAATTCCCGCGAAAATACCTTCTTCGCGCGCTAAGCGCCGCGCCATGTCTTCGGCTTCTGGTTGGCTCACTTCGATGACCCGATCGACGCGATTGCGATCAAAAATTTTTGGCAGATATTCTTGTGGCCATTTGCGAATGCCGGGCACATTCGCGCCATCTTTCGGGTGCACGCCGATGACTTGAATCGCCGGATTTTTTTCTTTCAAAAAACGCGACGTGCCCATAATGGTTCCGGTCGTTCCCATCGTCGCGACGAAATGCGTGATGGTTCCATTCGTGTCGCGCCAAATTTCCGGACCTGTTCCTTCATAGTGGGAAAGCGGATTATCGGGATTG
>JANOGO010000096.1:0-8936 GCA_031406045.1 Pseudomonadota bacterium | reverse complement strand
TCGGGAGCGGTAACCGGGTTTGCGCCGGGTGCAACGGTGCCGACATTTGTGAAACCTATTTGATTCTCGAACACCGCCGGAGCGGTGTGGACCCGAGCAAAGCCGGTGTTGTCCACATTGCCGTGTGCACTGGTCCATGCGCCATAACACCAGCCACTTAAAGTGCAAAACGCGATTGCGCAGATTAGGTGCAGTCTTTTCATAATGGTAGCCCTTTCATAGATGTGGTTGTGACGCGAAGCGGAATGCTGGCCATCGTGTGGCGAGTCTCGGCGCACCGCGAGTCTTATAAAATTATAAGCGCCTCTGCCTTGAAGTAAATTGGCCAGAAGTTATAGGCCGAATGGCCTAGGAATTAGGCGTATCAGAATTTTCAAATAGCGCCCCGCCACGGGTGCAACCGGTAGTGCTGGAGACTAACGCTTGCCGTTAATTGCCCGTGTTTGCCGACGGACCTGGTCCGTTTTGTCTGCTTTGCGGAAAACCGTTAAACCATGGAAAAGTGTAAACACGCGCGACCTAGCGCTGTGTTCTACCGGTAATTGAAGGTCGGGATTCCGGCTGGACTAGACGTTCGCTTCCGCAATGCACGAGGCCGCTAGGATCGGCCTCGATTTTCTCGATGGCTGTTTCGAGAAGTTTGAATTCGATGCTTGCAGCTCACGTCGATGAGCGTCGGCTTCCCGTCTCAACTACCCTCGTGCAGCGCACAACGCAATTTACACTTGTGGCCGAGGGCCGCCGCAGCGTGCGAAAAATTCCGTTTCATAAAGTGCCCTACAAATGCTTTTTGATATCCATGCTTTGATGCAGGACGCGCACGATTCGAACGCCCTGCTTCGCGGGCACATAAAACACGATGTGCGATTGATACTCAAATCGCCGCAAGTTTAGCGCGAACTCGTGCGCGCTGCCTCCTTGCATTGGATGTTCTGAAAGCGCGGCGAAGTGTTCGTGTAAGCCCAGAAGATACGCCCTCCCCTGCTCCGATCCGAAGTTGAGAATCGTGTATTCGTAAATGCCGGCAAGATCGGCGTCGGCTTTTGCTGAGAGTTTATAGTCGGCCATCCGCACGCAGCCGCGATTCGACTTCGTTCATGATCTGCGGGATAGTGCGGCCGCTGTCAGCGCTGTTCAAGCCTTCCTCGATCGCGTTTTTGAGAGCTTGAAATTTAGCGTTGTCTTGGTCGCGCCGGATTAAGTCGCGGATATACTCGCTGTCATTCGTGAAGTCACCGGCGTCAATTTGCGCTTTGATCCATTGATCTTGCTGATCCGTGACGGTGATGGTTTTTCGGGTGGTGCCCATGGCAAATCTCCAAAAATTGGTAATTCATACTATTGATGCAATTATCAACTGTTTATCATACATTGCTATGTGCCGCAATCGTTACCCTTCCCCGGTCCTTAGTGAAGGTCGATCGCTTCCCGTAGCGCAACTCAACTCTGTTTCGTGTTGTTACATGCCGAGCGATTTGAGCGCAGCGATCCGTAGTGACCGCGTCGTTCGCGGGTAAAGTAATCTATAGGCCGTGGTTATTGGCCGACGGGAGACCGCATCAGCTTTTCGATGGAGAACTGATCGAGCCTGTATTTCTTCAGCGCCGAGACCTTGGGCTGAGGAATACCGAGCAACGCCGCCGTTTCTCGCTGCTTAAGTTTGCGGCTTTTCAGCAAATCATTCACGGCCAACGCTATGCCTACCTTGGTCTGCCGCTCTGCGGCATCGCTATAAACAAGGTCGTCGCAGACATTGGTTGAGCCGCGTGTGATGCTGTTCATTGTGACCTATTCTTTTCTTAGTCTTGTTAGGCGCGTTTCAACCGCTCACCGTCGTTTACCGCACCTATCGATTCTGCTGGCCCACGTTTAGGCATGGCCCAACGCTTGCGCGAGGTCAGCGAGCAAATCATCAATCGCCTCAATTCCAACAGAAAGCCTAACCACGCCATCGGTAATGCCGGCGATTTCCCGCTGCGCTTTTGGCATGCCGGCATGGCTCATGGTCGCGGAATGGCTGATGGTCGATTCCACGCCGCCGAGCGAATCGGCAATGCCGAATACTTTCGTTGCATTCGCCATCGCTTTTGCCGCGGCAAAACCGCCTTTGAGTTCGAGCGAGACGACGCCGCCGAATCCTTTTTGTTGGCGTTGCGCAAGGGCGTGGCCGGGATGGCTGGGTAAACCGGGATAAAAAGTCTTTGCAACTTTCGGATGCCTATTTAAAAATTCAGCCACCTTAGCCGCGTTTTCTTGATGTTGCTTTAGGCGTAAAGCCAATGTTTTGCTGCCGCGTAAGGTGAGCCAGCAATCGAATGGGCCTGCCGCGAGTCCGTAGGTTCTGACGGCGAGTTCTATTTTTTTTAAGTGCGCTTCGCCGCGCGCCACTACTACGCCGCTAATGACATCGGCGTGGCCATTAATATATTTGGTGGTCGAATGCATCACGATATCGGCGCCAAATTCGAATGGCCGCTGCAGCAGCGGTGTCATGAAGGTGTTGTCAACAATCAACGTCAGTTTTTTCTGTTGGCAGAATTGGCCGAGTTGGGTGAAATCAACAATATTCAGCAGCGGATTAGTCGGCGATTCGGCCCAGACGATTTGCGTTTCGGGTTTGATGGCGGCGTCAACGGCGGCAAGATCATTCAAATTCACGAACGAAAAAGTAAGCTTGCCTTGGTCCTGCATCAGCCCCAGCAAGCGCGCTGCGCCGCCATAGCAATCGTGGCTAACGATGATGTCGATATTGCCATCGAACGCCGCCAGCACCGCGCTAAAGGTCGCGACGCCGGTGGCGCAGGCGACCGCGCCAACGCCGCCCTCCAAATCAGAGATCAGGCTTTCTAAAATGTGCCGGGTCGGATTGCTGGCGCGCGAGTATTGGTATCCCTTGCTTTCGCCTAAGCCCTCATAGCGGAAAACCGAGGTTTGATAAAGCGGCGCCGTGATGCTGTTGAAAGCTTCGTCGAGTTCTTGGCCGGCGTGCACGATGCGAGTGATTGGGTCCATACTTTTCAGATCGCTTGATTAATCATCAGGGTCTCGCCTCAATACTGTTCGTTTAGCCGTTCGGGCTGAGCTTGTCGAAGCCCATTCACCCATCGACAGGCTCAGGGCGAGCGAGTTTAAGCGAACAGCATTGGGTCTCGCCTCATTCCTTCAAGAATAGCCATTGTCTCTTTTGGGAGACTATTCTGCTGCGCTACAAATCAAATACTTAGGTTTCGAAACCGAATAACTGTCGCTAAAAGCTAACACTTTGCCCTATACGCGCGCATTTTTTGTGTTTCCGGCGCTGAAACGCTGACCAAACACGTCATGTACTGCCGCCCGGTTTGAGCAATCATCTGTAAATCGTGGCGTTTGAGGCTGCGAAACGAGAAATCCGGTACTTGATCTTCCTATCTATTCGATTGTTTGGCCGACTTTTGGCTCCGCAAGTGCGGCAATTGTCATAAAACCGACAAAGCTGTCAGCTGATCGTCACAACTGGCACGCGGCTTGCTTTGAGTCCCCCTGTATCTGCAACGGCAAATCTACCGAAAGGTAGAGACGCAAAATCACCGGTCTAACGGGTTCGCCCTATGATAGCGGAATTGCCAGATCGAGTCTTGGACACGACCCCCTAAAAATAATCAGGGTTTCCAGGCGTTTGGCGACCTCCGTGTGCGAATTCCAATATGCCGGATTACTGATTAACCGACATTTCATGAGGAATTAGCACCATGCCGCAACCCTGCACACGTAGCCTCCCGCAACTCACCGTTCTCGCGTTCGCCCTTGCTGTTTTGGCGAATGCGCCCAGCTTCGCCGGCGAAACCGGTTACTGGGCCAAAGGACGAATTCTAGTCGAGACCCGAGCGGGACTCAAAGACGGCGATCTGGCAAAAATACTGTCCCGGCATGGCGGCCGTTCCTCAAATCGTATGCAAAAGATTCAGGTTCATGTGGTGAAATTACCGGCCGACGCAGACGAGCGAACCGCGGTGGAGCTTCTGAAACGAAACCCTCATATTAAGTCAGCAGAAATCGATAAATTGATCGCGCCGGAGCAAGTCGGCAACGATACCTATTACGCCAGCGCCTGGCACTTGCCGAAAATTCAAGCGCCGTTGGCGTGGGATTCTGCGCTCGGAACCGGGGTCACGATTGCGATTTTAGACAGCGGTGTCGACGCGATGCATCCCGATCTTAAAAGCAAGATGGTTAGCGGCTGGAATTTTTTCGATGGTAATGCGGATACGTCGGATGTGTATGGTCACGGCACTAAAGTTGCCGGTTCGGCGGCGGCGGCGAGCAACAACGGCGCCGGCGTCACCGGTGTGGCGTGGAATGCGAAAATCATGCCGATCCGCATCAGCGATACCGCCGGTTATGCGTTTTACAGCACCATCGCCGAAGGCATTTACTGGGCCGCCGATCACGGTGCAAAAGTGGTCAACGTCAGCTATTCGGTACAGGGCAGCGTGTCGGTACAAAATGCGGCAAACTACCTTAAAAGCAAAGGTGGATTGGTCATCAATTCAGCCGGCAATTCCGGCGCAATCGATTCGACGTTAGCGAATAACGCGATGATCTCGGTTTCGGCGACCGGATCGAGCGACGCAAAGGCAAGCTGGTCGTCGTTCGGCGATTACGTCGATGTGTCAGCGCCGGGTTCCAGTATTTGGACTACGGTTCGCGGCGGCGGCTATGCGGCGGTCAGCGGAACCTCGTTTTCCAGCCCGGTCACGGCCGGCGTGGTGGCATTGATGATGTCTGCCAACCCCGCCCTTAAACCCACCGAACTGGAATCGATTCTGAAGTCTACCGCGCTTGATCTTGGCACAGCAGGCACCGATCAACTTTACGGCGCCGGGCGCATCAACGCCGCCGCCGCAGTGCAACGCGCCCTAACCCTCGGCGGCCAGGCGATCGCCGATGTAACCGCACCGCTGGTCGCGATCACCGCGCCGGGCGCCGGTACGGTGAAAGGCGTCGTACCGGTCAATGTAAACGCGACCGACAACATCGGCGTTTCCAAAGTCGAGCTTTACGCGGGCAATGTGTTGGTTGCGACCGATGTGACACCGCAATATAGTTTTAGTTGGGATACCAGCGCGTTGGGCGACGGCCCCGCGAGCCTGGTTGCGAAGGCGTACGATAGTTCCGGCAATATCGCGAATTCGACCAGCTTAACGGTAAACGTTGCCAACGCCGCACCGACGCAAGCTGTGACCGAGGCTATACTGGACAACGCCGCGCTAGGCGTGCAAGCCGCAGCAGCCGGCACGAGCTTTGTCGGCACCTGGTGCAAATCCACCTCGATCGGCGCCTATGGCTCGCTGTCGTTATATAGCTGCGGCGCCACGTCGGCCGCGTATCGTTGGACGCCGCAACTCGCCGCCGCGGGAAGCTACGATGTTTATGTCTGGTACACCAGCCACGTCAATCGTTCCAGCACAGTTCCGATCAGCGTCACCCATCAAGGAGGTACCACAACCAAAACTATCAATCAAAAAAGTGGTGGCGGCAAATGGGTCCTGCTCGGACGCCATGATTTCTCTGCAGGCAAAACAGGCTATGTCGAAGTGAAAGCAAGTAACGGCCAGGCATGCGCTGACGCAGTTCGGTTTGTTCCGGCTGCGGGCGTATAGACTCAAAGCAAAACGGCGTATCGCGTGTAAATTAGGGGCCTGCGGGCCCCTAATTTTTTATGCCCCCGTTCTTATGCGGTGCCTTGCCAACATCGGCGGGCCCGGGGCGAAGCCGTCATCGATTGCCCAACGGGCTACTTGCTATTCCACTCCACACAAAATACCGTTACGAGAAAATGTTGCCTTGTAAGAATTGACCCCGACGTTCGAACTAAGATTTTGTAGTTGGCAAACCTTTGGTAAGCGTCTACCGGTCATGGTCGTGTTGGTGAGGCGATTGAACGCACCATCAGTAGCCGTTGCGCCAGTTATGCCGCTTTCTTCTGCCGGTTTGCCTGCGCCAACACGGCCTTCACTTCCTGACGCACCAACTTTCTGATGTCGGCGCTGAGTTCAGGTTGAATGCCCAGATAGTCGCGCAACGCGTCGTTGATCAGAGTTTGGTAACCGATCCCCTGCGCTTCGCCGCGCGTGCGAAATTCCGCCAATACCGGCGTATCGATCAAAATCGTAATCCGGCTTTTCTCCGTCCGCAGCCGATTCAGCAATGGGACGGCCGTTGCCCGCTTCGCTTTGGCGAAGTCTGCATTTTTGTACTTTTCATAAATGTCCTGCTTCATAGCGCTTCCTTTGCTTATCGTTGGCTTTCCAGGCGGCGATGACGCAAATTTCTTCGTCTCGGTAAGTGAACACGACAACTAATATTCGCCCAACGGCATCTGTGCCGAGTTGAAGAAATCGTTGTTCATCCTCAGCATCCCAAGTAAACGCGAACGGATCGAGCAACACCGCCTGGGCATCCTCAAAATCGACGCCATGCTTTTTGATGTTCGCGGCGTTTTTCTTAGGATCGTACAGGATGTCCATGACTTATTATGCATATCTGCATGCATATGATCAAGCGTGATTGCGAATCACGATCTCAATGGGGCTATAACGAATCCTCGAACCACTAGGCATGACGCAAACGTTTGTTAGCGGTTGAGTAGATTTGATAGGTTGCTTCACATTACACGCTATATTTTGCACCGATCAAAGGTGATAAAAACCAACATCTCAACGCTGTCATTCCCGCGTGCCCAAGGGCACGCGGGAATGACACGATGCAGTATTGCGCTTGTCAAAGATAATCACAAGGCATCGGCCTGCAAGCCAGTATCCATGAGGCTTTCCAGCCATGCCTTGCCACAAGGCAAATGGGATAAGCCTCGTGGCAACACCGATAAAAATGTAAGGCGGGTGTAACCCGCCGAACGCCATGCTCATACCGAACGACTCGTGTAAAATTTGAATTGAATTCACTATATGCGGCAATAACTATAAAATTTCAGTCAACAGCAACGACGTGCTGATACCTAAGCGTCTATTCAAGGGTGTTAAGGAAGTCGAGGTTCGTAAGAAACAAAATTTGTTCACCATTGAGCCGACTGAGCTGATCGACGATCCCATTACCGAATTGGGCAGACATTCCATCGCCAGCGGTACGATCAATGGCTCGCTTAATCATGATGAGTACCTTTATGGTCGCCCATGACTGCGCTATTTATTGACACCGGATTCCTAATCGCGCTTGAGGCGTCGGACGATCAGTTTCACACTAGCGCCAGTCGCTTTTGGCAAAACTTTCTAAAGCAGCCCAAGCCCCTGGTGACTATATCGTTTGTAATCGACGAAGTCGCAACCTCTTTTAATTCTCGCAGGCATCACCGCAAAGCGATCGATACCGGCCGTTATCTAATGACGAGCCCTTCTGTGCAGTTGATCTATGTCGATGCCGCGATTTTCCAAGAAAGCTGGCGTTGCCGATATTTTTTTCATTGCGAGGCGAGCAACGCTCAACGAAGCAATCTCGTATTTCGCCGCCGTAAAAAACCAGATTGCTTCGTCGCAAAAACGCTTCTCGCAATGACGGTTCGTATCGATGCATTATTAATGACGCCTGAAGAGGCAATGGCCCAAGGCTACTTCGTATCATAGCGTGCATCGCCGTAATCTAAGGAGGGCGGGCATCGTAGCAACATAAACAAAATGTAACGCGCGATTTTATTATTGCACTGGTCATAGGCGATAAAAACCAACACCTCAACGCTGTCATTCCCGCGTAGGCGGGAATCCATTTGGCGGTTGATTTTTCCAAGGCACTATGGATTCCCGCCTACGCGGGAATGACACGATGCAGTATTGCACTTGTCAAAGATGATTCACGAGGCGCCAGCACCCATGCGGCTTTCCAGCCATGCCTTGCCTTGCCTTGCCTGGAGGTAATTAGAATAAGCCTCGTGGCAACACAGATAAAATGTAGGGCGGGTTCACCAGGCCGTTCACCGTGCCGGTGACGCTCTTCACGCCATGCGGTTTGACACAGTTTTATTAACTGCATATAGTTACATCGTGGGTAAAACCGATAAACTGCTGCAAAAAATACGCGACAATCCAGTTGGCGTTACGTTTGCAGAATTCGAGGCCTTGCTCGCGCGTATGGGTTGGCATTTCGATCGACAGTCTGGCTCGCACCGAATTTGGATTTCGCCAAGCGGTCAGCGCTTGCCGATCCAATCGCGGCAGGGCGAAGCGAAGGCCTATCAGGTGAAACAATTTTTACGGATCAATGACGATGACACGCATGAAAAAGACCGATGATTTTGATGGCTACACCGTCAACCTTTTATTGGACGACGACGGCGATTGGCTCGCACATCTGGTGGAATTGACGCACGTGTCGGCCTTCGCCGGCAGCCCCGAAAAAGCAATCGGCGAACTGAAGATCGCCTGGGCGGCAGTTAAGGAATCCTACACAGAGCGTCAAGAGCCGATTCCAGTCGCACCCGCGCGCAAACGTTATTCCGGTGCATTCAACATACGCGTGGCGCGCGAAGTGCATCGTCAATTGGCCGTTAAAGCAGCGCAAGAAGGCGTGAGCCTCAATGCCCTCGTGAGCAAAGTGTTGGCAGAGAAGATGAGTCGTTAGTTCGAGGCGAGCGTCGGAGCAGATTCGCTAATCGACTATTCAGCGGCGCTGCGTTGGGCTTCCCGTGTTGGCGCGAACTTAGATTTCGTAGTTGGCAAACCCTTGTGATTGCGAGACGGGCAACGCCCAACGAAGCAATCTCGTATTTCGGCGCCGTGGAAAATCAGATTGCGTCGTCGTACAAAACGCTCCTTTCCATGAACCCCATGCCAGTCATTGCGAGCGAACGCGAAGCAATCTCGCGCGCAGCGCGCTCTAGCGTCGTCAAATCGAGATCGCCACGTCGCCCTTCGGGCTCCTCGCGATGACAAGATTGGGCGGTTGCTATC
>JANOGO010000068.1:0-2885 GCA_031406045.1 Pseudomonadota bacterium | reverse complement strand
CATCGAATACGCCCGATTGAGCGGTGGTTTGGCACCGACCGGCAGTTTGCAATGACACGACTTACGTCGGTGCAATGTTGTAGGGCTTACACAAAATCTAATGACCGCCATCAACATCGACGAACTGCGCACGCTAGCGCGCAAGCGACTACCCAAAACCATTTTCGAATTCATCGACGGCGGATCTCAAGACGAGATTTCGCTGCGCGCCAATCGCGACGATTTCGAGCGCTACGCGCTGCGTACGCGCGTGCTCACGGATATTTCAAATCGCGATCAATCGACCACGATTCTCGGTGAGAAATCTGCGTCGCCACTCATTCTCGCGCCCACCGGACTCGCCGGTATTTTGCATCGACGCGGCGAGTTACCCGCTTCGCGCGCCGCCCACGCCGCCGGCGTGCCGTACTGTTTATCGACGATGGCCACCTGCAGCATCGAGCAAATCGCCGAAGCCTCGAACGTCACGCGTTGGTTTCAGCTTTACGTGTTACGCGATCGCGGCTTGACGAAAACATTTATCGAGCGCGCTAAAGCGACCAATTGCAAAGCCTTGGTGTTAACCGTCGATACAAAAATGCAAGGCCCGCGCGAGCGGGATATGCGCAACGGCTTCACCGTGCCGCCGAAATTTACGCTGAGCACGATGTTGGATTTTGCGCTGCATTTTAAGTGGCTGCTCGATGTCGGCCTCGGCCCGAAAGTCACTTTCCGCAATTTTGAAAATAGTAATTCAAAGATAGAAAACGCGGTGACGATCACGCAATTCATCGCCAATCAATATGATTTAACGGTCAACTACAAAGACCTCGAATGGTTCAAGTCGACTTGGGGTGGACCGGTTGCGGTAAAAGGTATTCTCACCGGCGAAGACGCGCGCCGCTGCTGCGATCACGGCGCCGATGCGATCATCGTTTCCAACCATGGTGGCCGCCAGCTCGACGGTGCGATCTCCGCGATCAGCGCGTTGCCGGAAGTCGTCGCGGCAGTGGGCGATCGCGCTGAGGTGATTTTGGATGGCGGCGTTCGCCGCGGCAGCGACGTGATCAAAGCGCTGTGTCTCGGCGCGCGCGCTTGTATGATCGGCCGCGCGTGGCTTTACGGCCTCGCATCCGGCGGCGAAGCGGGCGTGGCGCGCTCGCTGGAAATTCTGACGAATGAAGTCGATCTCGCGCTGGCTTTACTCGGGCGCAATCGGCTGGACGAATTGAATCCGGATATTTTGAGCATGCGTGCCTGAGAAGCTTATCCGGTACGGCGTTCCAGCATAGGCTCCTTAAGAGGCCCATCCAGATTGCCTCGCAGCCCGATTAGATTTTTTTCGCGATGAACCCCGAACCAAAACTCGAATCAAATTTTCAACTCTTCGAGACCATGCTGGTCACGCGCAACCAGCAGGTGCGCCACGTCGAGCTTCATCTCGCACGGCTTGCGCGCAGCGCCGCAGCATTGGATTTTCGTTTCGATGCCGATCAAGTGCACCGCGAACTCGACGCCGGCGTCACGCGCACCGCCGCGGATATCGCTGCGCGATTACGCCTGACGTTGTTCCATGACGGCCGCGTCGAAATCAGCAGCGCGCCGCTGCTGCCGCTTCCCGATGGGCGCGTCGATTTACTGATTGAGCCGAAGCCGCTAAGCGCGCCGCGCCGGTTGTCCGCACACAAGACGACGTTACGCGAAGAGTACGACCTAGGCACGCGCCGCGCCGAAGCGCGCGGCGCATTCGATGCATTATTTTTTACCGCCGACGGGCGCTTGGTGGAAGGCGGGCGCAGCAATGTTTTCGTGCAGATCGACGGGCGCTGGTGGACGCCGCCGCTTAGCGACGGCGCACTGCCCGGCGTGATGCGCAGCCTGTTGCTCGACGATCCGGCGTGGGGCGCGGGCGAGCGCACGTTGCGGCTGGCGGATCTGCGCAGAGGGCGTTCGCTGATGGTGTGCAACGCGCTGCGAGGTGTGATCCCAGGGCGGCTCGTGATCGATCCCTAAACGGCTCGCACGGCGAGCGCGGGTCTTGGTTCAGTCTGTTAAGGTTTAATCGAGCGCTGCATCATCCTCGCGATAGTTTTGATGGGTGTAGCTGGCTCGGGCTTCAGTGAGTTTTGAAATAAGCTAAGGTTCCGGTTACATAAATAATAATCACTCTCATTATTATTTGTAAACAGAACATAATGAACTGTCCGCTCATACGGTGGAGGCCTCAACCGGGGGAGTGACGTCGGTGTTGAAGAAAACTGCAAAAAACAGCGGAGCGCGTTTTAAGTTGACCCTGCAGACTGGCGTTCGAAGGATTTTTTTGATTTTCTCCAAGGTACGCGATACTAAAAATGTATACTGATCATATTTAAATAAACATCTAAGGTCGTCATGCCCTTGCAAATCGCCAATCCTACCGTAGTATCCAAAGTCGAACGCCTCGCAAAAATCACCGGGCTGTCCAAAACTGCAGCCGTCGAAAGCGCAGTCGACCGGTTGTTACTTGAAACTGCTGCCCCTGTTAGCAAGCCCACTGCGCGATTTGCCGCATTGCTGGCGCAACTTGATCAAATTCCCGATCGCGCAGACGCGCATGATCCACTGGTCTGGGACGACAACGGACTGCCGCGATGATCGTGATCGACACGTCCGCATTGGCGGCGATTGCCTTCGGTGAGCAAGAGCGCGCGGCTTTTATCGGATATATTCAAAACGCGCAACGCGTTTTGATCGCGTCGCCCACTTTGCTGGAGAGCCGCATGGTCGTGCATGGGCGCCGTGGGCAGCGCGCAGTCGTAATGTTGGATGACTTGCTGCGTGACCCGGTGTTCGAGATCGTCCCCCCTGGTGAAGCCGAAATCAACGCCGCCTTCAACGCATTTATCGCCTACGGCAAAGGCAGTGGC
>JANOGO010000063.1:0-9902 GCA_031406045.1 Pseudomonadota bacterium | reverse complement strand
TCGCGATATTAATTTGCGCAACCTCACCCACGTCGAAGGCATGTCGCTCGATGCGCTGCGCGCCGGGGTCGATTGGAGCTTCGAGACGTTTCCCGAATTCCTCAAACAGTTGGAACAAAAAGGTGTCGGACCAAACGTCGCCGCCTTCATCGGTCACTCGTCGGTTCGCACCTGGGTGCTGGGCGCGGATGCCTCCAAGCGTGCGGCGACGGCGGCGGAAGTCGAGGAGATGCGCCGCATCGTGTTAGAAGGTTTGCAAGCGGGCGCGGTCGGATTTTCCACGACGACGTCCTATCAGCACAACGGCGAGAACGGTATCCCCATGCCGTCGCGCCTGGCTGATCAACACGAAATGGAAACCCTGGTCGGCACGCTGAACGAAGCCCAGCGCGGCGTGTTCATGCTCACCAAAGCATCCGACACGAAAATGTCATTCTTGGAATCCTTGGGCCAAGCGGCTAAGCGCCCTATGCTGGTCGCGGCGATTTTGCACAATCCGCTGGTGCCCGAGGAGGTGTTCGATGACATGAAAGGCATTGCCGCCGCGCGAACCCGCGGCAGCGATATGTACGGCGCCGTGTCCTGTTGCCCGCTGCGGTTTGAATTCACCATGCACGAGCCCTACGTATTCGAAGCGTTGCCTTCCTGGGCGCCGGCGATGAAGGCGCATGGCGAAAGCGCCAAGGCGTTATTTGCCAGCACGGAGTTTCGTCAAGGCGTGAAAAACGAGTTGTCAAAGGTCGCGCGCCGCATGTTCACCGGCGATTGGGGCAAGGTTCACGTTGCCATGGTTGCCGACGAAAAGAACAAAGCGCTCGAGGGCAAGTCCGTCGAGGAACTCGCGGCCACCGACAAAAAACATCCGCTCGACTGGATGCTCGATTTTGCGCTTTCGGAAGATTTAAATACCGTATTCACGGCCGTATTGCTCAATTGGGATGAGGCCGAGGTCGCGCGATTATTGATGGATCCAAACGCGCTGGTATCGCTGTCCGACGCCGGCGCCCATCTCACGTTCTTATGTGACGCGGCGTTCGGCCTGCACTTCATGGGCCATTGGTCGCGCGATAAAGGTTTGATGCCGTTGCAGCAAGCGGTGAAAAAACTCACCAGCGATCAAGCGAAGTTTTTCGGCATCAAAAATCGTGGCGTGCTGAAAGTAGGCGCCCATGCCGATTTGTTGTTGTTCGATCCGAAATCGGTAGGACGAGGCGAAGGTAAGCGTTTGTTCGACTTACCAGCAGGTGGTTCGCGCTTATCGACGTCGTCGAGAGGCCTGCACGGTGTTTGGGTTAACGGCACAAAGATCGCCGATGGCAATGGTTTAAATAAGGATGCGGGACGGCCGGGGAAATTGCTGCGCGAATTTCAACATTGATTTGTCATTCCCGCGAAGGCGGGAATCCAGTGTCTTTCGCATAACGACACTGGGTCCCCGCCTTCGCGGGGACGACGAAAGGGGTACTTGATTCAACGTAATTACTTGAGTCGCTCTTTAATTTTATGGAACTGTCTACCGTCATCGATTTAGTGTGGGATAACGCGCAGCGGGGTATTTATTACCCGGAAGCGCTGCGCGAAAAATTGTCATTGGACGATGCCTACCGCGTCAATCTCGCGATTACGCAGCGCCGCTTAGCGCAGGGCGAAAAACAAGCCGGCTGGAAAGTGGGCGTGACGGCGAAGGCGATGCAGCAGCAGATGGGCGTGCATCAGCCGGTGTTCGGCGTGTTATTCGAAAGCGGTCATCTTGCCAGCGGCGTCGAATTGGATTTCGCGCAACTGATCGAGCCCTCCGTCGAAAACGAATTGTGTATCACGTTGGGTAAAACTTTACGCGGGCCGAACATTTCGATCGAGGACACATTCCAGGCGATCCGTTCGGTTGCGCCGGCGTTGGAAATCGTCGAACGCCGTGGCGTGTTCAGCGAATTGCCGTTGGCGATGGCCGACAACGCGCAACAAAAACACTTTGTGACTGCTGGAGAAATGGCCTACGAGCCAATATCCATGAGCCTCTCCGAGGCATCGGTAGAAGTATTTTTGAACGGGACAAGCCAAGAAATTGCGAGCGGCGCAGAAGTCATGGGTGATCCGCTTGCGTCCGTCACTTGGCTGGCAAACAAGCTCGCCGAATTCGATTTAGCTTTAGAAGCTGGGATGCGCGTGATGTCCGGCTCGTTCACCAAACAATATCGAATAAAACGCGGCGACCATATCGAATCGCGCTTCACGCCGTTTGGCTCGGTGTCGGTTAGATTTGTTTGATGGATTAAATTTTTCCGCAGGCTAAATTCGCCGGTATCGCAATATCCATCATCGTTGGGTCGGGCAAATGCAAATTATTCATAATCTGCGCATATTCATTTGCATCGGAAACTTGCAAGCGCGGATTGAATCGGCGTTCTTCGCCGATGGTGGACGAGGTCCAGCCTTTGTAATCGTGCGCAGGGTAGACGATGGTTTGGTCCGGCAAGCGCAGCAATTTATTGAACAAACTATCGTACGCCGCATGCGGATCGCCGTTCTGAAAATCAGTGCGGCCGGTGCCGCGAATCAGTAACGTATCGCCGCTGAACACCCGATCGTTCATGACAAAGCAAAACGAATCGTCGGTATGGCCGGGGGTATACATGCCACGCAACTCAATGCCGTCGACGGAAATTTCTTCGCCATCTTTCAAGCGTAGCGAAACACAGTTTGCCTTAGAAAATTCGCCCATGAGCGTTGGGCAATTCACATGATCGCGCAACCTACCCAGTGCCGTAATATGGTCGGCGTGAACGTGAGTATCCGCAGCCAAAACCAATTTGACATTCAGCTCGTTCAATAGCTGAAGGTATTGATCGAGATGATCCAACACCGGATCGATCAGCAACGCCTCGCCACCGGCACGGCTGGCGAGCAAATAGGTGTAGGTGCTGGACGCGTGATCGAATAGTTGCCGGAAAATCATGATGCGTAACTTGAGTAGGTAATCGGCAGAGTATATATTTCACGGGCGCGATAGGATAGGCGCGGGCCAAGCGGCAACCGCAGACTACAACGTAGGCGGCAAGCGCTGTTCCAGCCAATCGACAATGGCTTGATAAACCGGCGCGGAATCGATTTCGTTCAAGGTTTCGTGATACATGCCGGACCAAGCTTTAAACGTTTTATCACTACTACCCGCCGCTGCGAAAAAAGCTTCGCTGGCGCGAATATCGGTAATCGCGTCGGCGCTGCCGTGCATCAGCAGTAAAGGAAATTTCAAGGTCGCTGCGTGAGCTAACGCGTATTCCCCAGCCGCTACCAAACCGGAATACGCCGCGGCTGAAATGACATTGCTGATCAATGCATCGCCTTCGACCGCTTTAATCACTTCAGGGTCGTGCGAGAGTTTCGTGATGTCTAGGTTTGTCGGCATGCTAAAGCTGGGTAGTGCCCGCGCGATGCGGCGGGCGAACCAGGACTTCCACCCCGGCGGCGCAAATGCCAGCCGCAGCCACGGGCCCGAGGCAATGACACCGCTCAATTTATTCGCGCGGCGCAGCGCGTAGTTCAGCACTAAGCCGCCGCCCATGCTGTGACCGAACAGGAACGTGGGTAGTGCTGAGCGATGCTCGCGCGCCAATTCGATTGCCAGGCCCAGATCATTTAGATACGTGTCATAGCTCGATGCATGGCCGCGCTTGCCTTGTGATCGGCCATGGCCGCGCATGTCATAGCGCACCACAGTCAGATTCATATCGGCAAAACGGTTCGCGAGCTTATCGTAACGGCCGCTGTGTTCGCCGAAACCGTGCGTAATCACGATACAGCCACGTGGCTGACGCGGCGATTCGATTCGCGCGAACAAACTGACGTTTTCGCTCGAATCAATAGAGGTGGTACGTGATTCCGGTCGAAGCATCGATTTACAGCTCAATTCGGTTTTCTTGATTAGCGTGGATTGTACTTGGGAAACGAAACGATCAGGAATATGATTTGATTTGCAAAACAGTGTCCATTACGGGGAAATCGATGGCCAAATGGCTCGTAACAATCGGAATTTTTTGTGTCGTGCTCGGCGTAGCTTGGCCGTTGCTGAGCAAATTCGGTTTAGGCCGATTGCCGGGCGATATCAATATCGAAAACAAAAGATCGAGGTTTTATTTTCCGATTACCAGCAGCATTATTGTTTCAATTGTCGTGAGCGTTTTATTTGCGATCTTTCGGCGTTGACCTCATTAGTATGCGCAACGCCTGGACGGGGTGGCCTAGGCAATGAGGCGCGCAAAATGATGTGTCATCCCCGCGAAGGCGGGGATCCATAGGGCGGACGAATATGCCCGCATAAACGATTTCTCACAATAGTTCGATCTTGATCGCCGCAGGCCCTATGGGTTCCCGCCTGCGCGGGAACGACAATCGCGAAAGAGGCACGCGCATATGTGAGTTCTACAACGGCAAAATAATTCGCGATTCGCCGCCCGCCATCTCCAGCATCAGCGCGTTTAAGCGCTTCACAAATCCCGCCGGATCTTCGATCTGCCCGCCTTCTGCGAGCAAAGATTGATCGAACAAAATATGGCACCAATCGGCGAAGCGCTCCTTACCTTGCTCCACTTTCAGTTTCGCGATCAACGGATGGCTCGGATTGATTTCGAGAATCGGTTTGCTGTCCGGCACCTTTTGTCCGGCCGCTTTCAACATCCGCTCCAAGTTACCGGATAAATCGTGGGCGTCAGCGACCAAGCACGCGGGCGAGTCGGTCAGGCGATGGGTCACGCGCACTTCTTTGACTTTGCTATCCAAAGTCGACTTAATATCCGCAAGCAAATCTTTGAATTCCTCGTTGGTTTGTTCCTGCGCTTTCTTTTCCGTTTCGTCGGCCAGGGCGCCCAAATCCAAATCGCCTTTCGCGACCGATTGAAGCTGCTTGCCTTCGAATTCCATGACGTGCCCGACCAGCCATTCATCGACACGATCCGATAACAGCAGCACTTCAATGCCTTTCTTGCGGAAAATTTCGAGGTGCGGGCTGTTTTTCGCCGCAGCAAACGTATCGGCGGTCACGTAATAAATTTTCTCCTGACCTTCCTTCATGCGTGCGACATAATCGGCAAGCGAAACTAGTTGCTTTTCGCTGTCGTCCAGCGTCGTTGCAAAACGAATTAACTTAGCGATGCGCGCCTGATTAACATGATCTTCGCCACTACCTTCCTTGAACACACGGCCGAATTCGTCCCAAAATTTCGTGTATTTTTCCTTGTTGTTTTCCGCGAGGTCGTCGAGCAAGCCCAGCACTTTTTTGACGCAACCGGCGCGAATCGCTTCGACATCTTTGCTTTCCTGCAATATTTCTCGCGAAACGTTTAACGGCAAGTCGCTGGAATCCACCACGCCGCGCACGAAACGCAAGTAGTGCGGCAGCAAATCGCCTTTGTCTTCCATGATGAACACGCGGCGCACATAAAGCTTAATGCCGTGGCGCTGCTCGCGATCCCACAAATCGAACGGGGCTTTCGCCGGAATATAGAGCAACTCCGTGTACTCTTGCTTGCCCTCGACCCGCGCGTGAGAGTAGGCGAGCGGCGCTTCGAAATCATGGCTGACGTGTTTATAGAATTCTTCGTATTGTTCTTGGGTAATATCGTTTTTCGAGCGCGCCCACAACGCCGAAGCTTGATTGATCGCCTCGTCTTCGTCGGTTACTTTTTGCTCTTTTTTCTCCTCGTCCCACTTCTCTTTTTTCATCACAATCGGCAACGTGATGTGATCGGAATATTTTCTGACGACGGATTTAAGCTGCCACGAATTCAAAAATTCATCTTCGCCGGCGCGCAAATGCAAAATCACATCCGTGCCACGAGCCGCTCTGGACGCGGCTTCCAGCGTATAGTCCCCTTCGCCGGCGGATTCCCAGCGCACCGCTTCTTCGGCCCCTGCACCGGCTCGGCGCGTAACTAAGGTCACTTTATCGGCGACGATAAACGACGAATAAAAGCCAACACCAAACTGGCCGATCAGGTTTGCGTCCTTCGCTTGATCGCCGCTCAACTGCTGGAAAAATTCGCGCGTGCCGGATTTCGCGATCGTGCCGATGTTTTGAACCACCTCGTCGCGCGACATTCCAACGCCGTTGTCGGAAATGGTAATCGTACGCGCGGCTTTATCGAAGTTGATGCGGATTTTCAAATCAGAATCATCGCCGAATAATGCCGGTTCCTTGATCGCCTCGAAGCGCAGTTTGTCGCACGCGTCCGACGCGTTGGAAATCAATTCACGCAGAAAAATCTCCTTGTTGCTGTACAAGGAGTGAATCATCAACTTTAGAAGTTGCTTAACCTCGGCCTGAAAGCCTAAGGTTTCTTTGGTGGTTTCGATTTGCATGGTCAGTTTCTCACAAGATTTTTGCAACAGTTTGGGACGAAACGGAAAATTTTCAAGAGAAGTAGGGTGCATTTATGCACCGATCAATGGGCAACGTGCATAAATGCACCCTACAAATTGGCTCGGTGGTCATTCCCGCGAAGGCGGGGAATCCATTTGGCAATTGATTTGCCACAGCCTTATGGATTCCCGCCTACGCGGGAATGACACGTAAGGTTGATTACGTTCGAAGGTTATCGAAACCAGTTAATTAAAGAAGGGCGCTTGTTAGCGCCCTTCTTTGCGTTTTGCCTAAGCCAGAACCCGCTTGGATACTGGCTTCCAGCCATGCCTTTGCGGCGAGCCAGTATCCACGTGCCTGCTGGCATGCCTCATTTTGCGAGTTCAAACGCTTTTTCGATCAGATCAGGGTCGTCGAAGTGACGCGTACCGACAAATGCCGTCGCGTGATGGCCCCATTGCCGCATCGCACCGGCGCTCGCGATACCCATCGGCCAAAACAATAGGCGCTCACCGCGCTGCGTTCCGGCGATTAACCCATCCGGTTGAAATAAGCTGCGCCGTGTGCCATCGGGCTTTTCAATGGAACGTAACTGATCGTAATCGGCCAGAACATAATTGGTTGCTGCAACCGGTAAGTCGTCGGTGACGCGCACCAGATAATGGGTCGCGCTTTCGATCCAAAGCGTCGGTCGTTGGCCTTGGCGCAAGGACGGCGCGGCCTGCGGAATAAACGCATGTTCCTGCAGCGACGGATGAGGCGGCTTCGCAGGCAGTTTTTCCGTTGGAAAAAAAAGATGATAACAACCGCACGGATGAATCGTATCGTAAAGCAGCACGTCGCCGTTTTGCGCCAGGGTGACGCGCCAAATCAAGCCGTCAAGCGCGCCGCCGAGCATGTCGAACGCGCCGGTTTTCGGCCGCTCGCTAAACCAAATCATATAGCTTAACTGCAGCAAATATTTCCCTTCGAGCTTGGTATGCGAAACCAGTGTGTAGATTTTTAGCGAACTAGTGTCGATAAAAGTTTTCCCGTCGTTGCCTACGCCAACCGCGCCCGGCTGATCGAATTCACCGCGGTTATCAACCGCGAAATTCGGTGCAAAATGGTTCAACAGTTGCGCGAGTTGCTCGGCGTTTGGCGAAGGAATACGGAATGGATTGTTACTGGCGTCGTTCAAAATGCCGGCGACGTTAGGTGCTGTCGATGGTGTCGGAGCATAAAAACGCGCTGTGCTTTCACTAACAACGTCGCTTAAATTCTTAGCGTAAGTCTGCGTCATCTCGGCTTGAAATTTTCGGATGCCGCGCGCGAACGGAATGGCGGTCAACGGATAAAAACCGAGTAGGCGTTTAAACAAGCTATAGCGCGTTGGCGCGTTCATTTGCTTTTTAATCGCCACAAGCTTAGACCCATCAGCAATCAGCAGCGTTTGTGCACAGGCGTCCAGCGCCGCCGGCACATTCGTTTGGCTTGGAAACCATTCAACTCGAGTTTGTTCCAGTTCCATCACCGCGGCGGACGGCAAGTTGCTCAGCTCCATGCTGCGCGCGCGGCGATCGAGTTCCATCATTCGGTCGCGCATAAAATTAAATCGTTCCGGCATATCGGTGTCTTGAACCAGACTCGCGATAAATCGATCGCTGCGCAAATACGGAAAGCCTTTCACGATTGTTTCCTGCGCATCGCGCACGCTAGCGCGAACGATGACCTGGTCGACCCGATCATAAAATCGACGGCAAGTTGCTTCGTCGGCTTCGCCCGCCAACAGCGGCGCGCTGATCAAACAAGCAATCAATGCGGCAGCGCGATGCATAAAATGAGGATTGACGGATTCGGATTGAGCCATGTTAGTCGGGTAAAATGTTGAAATAGCATTGCATTTGCGATTTATTTTGAATATGAATGATTCCACTAGTTTAGACGTCGCTGCACTCGACCGCCATAGTTTCGCGTCGCGATTATCTGTCAGTAAAAACTTACCCATCGAAGACGGTCGCTTGAGCATGACGCCGGACGAAGTCGCATCGACTAAGCCTGCGGCTGTGTTGGTGCCGATTGTGAATCGTCCGGCAGGTTTGTCGGTATTGCTGACGCGCCGCACCGATCATCTGAATGACCATGCGGGACAAATTAGTTTTCCCGGCGGTAAAGTCGATGCGCAAGATACCAGTCCCGAGGAAACAGCGCTGCGCGAAACGTCCGAGGAAATTGGCTTGCATCGCCGTCACGTGCAGTTATTGGGCCGCTTGCCGAATTACTATATTCCGACCGGGTTTTGCGTGACGCCGGTGGTGGGTTGGATCGAGCCGCCGTTCACGCTCACGCTGGATGCATTTGAAGTCGCCGAAGCCTTCGAAGTACCGCTGTCATTTTTGATCGATCCCAATCATCGTCAGATGCAAAGCGCTGTGCGCGTCGGACGGTTGCGGCATTTTTACGCGATGCCGTTTCAGGGTTACAACATTTGGGGCGCGACCGCCGGTATGCTGGTGGTGTTATCTCGGCTATTATCGGACTCATGAAAACAATTCTTTTGGTTGCGTTCGTGCTGATTACCAATGCAGGATGCTCGCTGATGAAATCGCGGCCGCAACCCGGCCCGCCGCCGGTGAAGCCGCCGACGGCTTACGTGAAACCCGAGATCGAAGTCATCTCCGCGTTGGAGCGTGATGTTTGGCGGGCGCGCAAAGTGGTGTGGAAAAAATTTATGCTGGCCGTCAGTCGAACGAATTTTTATATCGATCAGGTCGATGAAGCGCGCGGCGAATTGCAAGTGCGCTATAGCGGGGATCCGCAAAACTATGTCGACTGCGGCCGCGTGTCGAACACAGTTAAATTACCGGAAGGGGATAAAACCTATGATTTTTCCGCCGCGAGCCCCTACCAGCAATATCAAATCATGCGCAAAGGCAAAGTGTTCGAGGTGGAGCGCCGAATGGGATTATCCGCGTCGGTGCGCATGATATTCAACGAACTCGATGCAGAGAAAACCCGTGTCGCCGCTTCATCCGCCTACAATCTGACGCGCGATCAATCGGTCGTCAGCGGCGCCAACGCGAAGCCATTGTTGCTCAACGATACGATCAGTTTCAACACCGGCGAAACCGGCACATTTCCCAACGCGCAAACCAAGTGTCAGCCGACTGGGAAGCTTGAGGCGGAATTGTTGAGCCTTCTCAAATAGTCTGTCCATCGTGGATGTAACACCTGACGTAATTCACGATTTTTGGTTCGGTGGCCCGAACCGCGACGAATTCGGCGAGTCACGCAAAGCGTGGTTCGTAAAAGATGCCGCGTTCGACGCCGACGTTCGCGACCGATTTCTCGCGACGTTGGAGGCCGCCGAGCGTGGCGAGCTAATGCACTGGCGCGATGCGCCGAAACATTGTTTGAGTCTGGTGTTGTTGCTCGATCAATTTGCGCGAAACATCTTTCGCGATACGCCGCGAGCGTTTGCGACGGATGCGATAGCGCTAGATACGGCGAACTTTGCGCTGGCACAAAAATACGATCTAACAGTCGCGCCGGTCGAGCGGATCTTTTT